>CAYREN010000082.1:0-15812 GCA_964423255.1 uncultured Roseivirgaceae bacterium
TCAAATCTGATATAAGAACCATCCTTTCTTCTAATCTCTTTCTTTGTTCTTACAACAACTGCTCTAGATACCGTGCCTTTTTTTAATGAACTTGAAGAAAGCGCAGACTTGATAGTAACAATAATTTTATCCCCAATAGAAGCATATCTTCTTTTAGTTCCACCTAATACCCTTATACATAAAACCTCCTTTGCACCACTATTATCGGCAACATTAAGGCGCGACTCTTGCTGAATCATTTTATTTCGCTTTTTCTATAATTTCAACTAATCTCCAACGCTTATTTTTACTAAGTGGACGGGTTTCCATAATCTTTACAGTATCTCCTACACCACATTCGTTCTTTTCATCATGCGCCATAAACTTGGTAGTTTTACCAATATATTTTCCATAAATAGCATGTCTTACTTTCCTGCTAACGGTTATTGTAATTGATTTTTCCATGCTAGTACTTAAAACAATTCCAACTCTTTCCTTTCTAAGATTTCTGATTTCCATGATTAATTGTTTTTTACAGTTTCCTTAGTGTTCAAAATTGTAAGAATTCTAGCGATTGTAATTCTTGTCTCCTTAATTTTCATTGGATTTTCAATTGGAGATATTGAATGTGCAAATTTTTGTTTTTGCAATATCTCTCGCTCGCTTAACAATCTTTGGTTAAGCTCTTCAATTGATAATGTATTTAAATCCGAATTTTTCATTTTACTCTACGTAATCTTTTCTAACTACAAATTGCGTTTTAATAGGTAACTTTTGAGCTGCCAACCTTAAAGACTCTTGTGCCAGCCTTTTAGATGTTCCACCTGATTCAAACATAATTGTACCAGGTTTAACAACAGCCACCCAATACTCAGGGTTACCTTTACCTTTACCCATTCTTACTTCAGCAGGTTTTTTAGTAATTGGCTTATCAGGAAAAATTCTAATCCAAACTTGTCCTTCTCTCTTCATAGCCCTTGTAACAGCAACTCGAGCAGCTTCAATCTGTCGACTTGTTATCCAACCTGGTTCCAAAGCCTTAATTCCAAAAGATCCAAAGGAAATTGTATGCCCACGCTGTGCAATGCCTTTCACACGGCCTTTTTGCATTTTCCTAAATTTTGTTCTTTTAGGTTGTAACATTATTATTTATTTACTAATTATTAATTTCTTCTTCTTTTTGGAAGCTCATTTCTCCTACTTCTTCCTCCTCGGTTATTGGCACTTCTGTTACCTTGATTTGGGCTTCCTATATTTGGCGAGAGATCCCTTTTACCGTAAATCTCTCCTTTGAAAATCCAAACCTTAATACCAATTTTCCCATAAACTGTTTGGGATTCAGATATTGCATAATCAATATCAGCTCGCAAAGTATGTAAAGGAATTCTTCCATCCTTATATTGCTCAGTTCGTGCCATTTCTGCCCCACCTAGTCTTCCTGAAGCCTTTATTTTAATTCCTTGTGCACCAACTCTCATTGCAGATGCAATTGCTTGTTTCATCGCCCTTCTATAAGATATTCTAGCTTTTAATTGTTGAGCGATAGACTCTCCAACCAATTTGGCATCCAGTTCAGGTCGTTTAATTTCAAATATATTAATTTGAACATCCTTACCAGTAATTTTCTTTAACTCTTCCTTTATCTTATCGACCTCAGCTCCTCCTTTACCAATTACAACACCAGGACGAGCTGTGTGGATGGTAAGAGTTATTCTTTTTAACGTTCTCTCTATAATAATTTTTGATATTCCACCTTTAGGGATTCTGGCTAATATATAATTTCTAATTTTTTGATCTTCGACTAATTTCTCCGAGAAATTTTGACCGCCATACCAATTGGAATCCCATCCCTTAACAATTCCTAACCTTAGGCCTGTTGGATTAACTTTTTGTCCCATATTATTCCTTTGTGTCGTTTTCTTCTGTGCTCGCCACATCTAATGACGAAATTGCACTGTCAATAATTAAAGTCACATGATTAGACCTTTTACGAATTCTATGTGCTCTACCTTGCGGGGCTGGCCTGAACCGCTTAAGCATTTTACCTCCGTCAACTGTTATTGACTTTATATATAGTTCTGCATCTTCTAATCTGGCATCTTCATTTGAATTTTGCCAATTTGAAATTGCAGATAGTAGCAATTTTTCAAGTCTTGCAGCACCTTCTTTTGCCTCATATTTTAGCAAACTTAATGCCCTATTTACTTTCTTCCCTCTGATTAAATCAGCAACCATTCTCATTTTTCGAGGCGAAGTTGGTACATTTTTTAATTTTGATATAGCTTCCATTATAACTATCTTTTACCTTTATCTTTTTTGGAAATATGACCCCTGAAATTTCTAGTAGGAGCAAATTCTCCAAATTTATGTCCCACCATGTTTTCTGTTACATATACCGGGATAAATTTATTTCCATTGTGAACAGCAAAAGTATGTCCTACAAAATCCGGTGAGATCATTGACCTTCTTGACCAAGTCTTTATTACTGACTTCTTCCCAGATTCATTCATTGTTTGAACTTTATTATCTAGCCTGAAATCAATATATGGTCCTTTTTTTAGTGATCTTCCCATTACAATTATTTCTTTCCTATAATTAATCTATTAGAATATTTCTTCTTATTTCTTGTTTTAAATCCCTTTGCATAAAGACCTGTTCTTGACCTTGGATGACCGCCAGAAGCTCTACCCTCTCCACCACCCATTGGATGATCAACTGGATTCATAACAACTCCTCTTACTCTTGGCCGTCTTCCCAGCCATCTATTCCTGCCAGCCTTTCCTAACCTAACATTCATGTGATCACTATTCCCCACAGAACCAATTGTTGCGAAGCATTTGACAAGTACCATTCTCATCTCACCAGAAGGAGTCTTAATTGTCGCATATTTTCCTTCTCTTGCTAAAAGTTGGGCATAAGAACCTGCACTTCTTGCAATTGCTGCACCACTACCAGGTCTTAATTCAATATTATGAATAATAGTTCCTAAGGGTATATTTGCTAGTTGAAGACAATTTCCCAAATCAGGAACAACACTCTCACCTGACAAAAGTTCCATCCCAACATTAAGTCCCTCAGGAGCAAGAATGTACGACTTTGCTCCGTCTTTATAATATAGTAATGCTATTCGGGCAGATCTATTGGGGTCGTATTCAATTGCTTTCACAACTGCAGGAATCCCATACTTATTTCTCTTAAAATCAATTATCCTTAATCTCTTTTTATGACCACCACCCAGATACCTCATGGTCATTTTTCCTGTATTATTTCTACCTCCGGACCTTTTATGAGGACTTACCAATGACTTCTCTGGAGAAACATTGGTAATCTCATCAAAAACTGGAGCAATTCTGAATCTTTGTCCAGGTGTGATCGGTCTTAGTTTTCTAACAGCCATATTCTAACGTACTTAAATACTTCCGTAAAAATCTATGACATCGCCCTCAGCCAGTGTAACTATGGCTTTTTTATATGAAGGAGCTCTGCCCGTTATTAATCTTGATTTAGTTTGTCTGGACTTTACCTTGCCCAAATATCTCATCGTAGCAACTTTCTCAACTGTAACGCCATACATTTTTTCAATAGCACTTTTTATCTCAATTTTATTTGAAATTTTATCTACGACAAATCCGTACTTACCTTTTTCATTAAGTTCAGATATTTTTTCAGTTACTAATGGCTTTTTTAAAACTGTCATGATAAGCTAATTCAAAATATTTTCAATTTTTCCAATAGACCCTTCAAATAATACTAACTTATCAGCATTTAAAACATCATATGTATTAATATCACTTGCCAATGCAATCTTTGTATCAGGAATATTTTTACCAGATAAAATAATATTTTTATCGATATCTGGAATAACTAGTAAAGTCTTTTTATTTTGAATAGATAAATCATTCAAAATTTTAAGATATGATTTTGTTTTAGGTTGATCAAGGCTAAAACCCTCTATAACAGTTAAACTTTTCTCTTTAACTTTATATGAAAGGGCTGATTTTCGAGCTAACACTTTTATCTTTTTATTTAACTTAAAACTATAATCTCTAGGTTTAGGGCCAAATGCTCTTCCTCCTCCTCTAAGGACCGGTGATTTTACACTACCCATTCTTGCTGTTCCGGTTCCTTTTTGTTTTTTAACTTTTCTTGTTGAACCGACAATTTCAGCACGTTCTTTAGATTTATGGGTACCTTGCCTTTGTTTGGCTTGATATTGTTTTACTACCAAATAAATAGCATGATCACTTGGTTCAATTTTAAAAATATCATTATTAAGCTTCGCTTTCCTACCGGTATCTTCACCTTCCTTATTCAGAATTGCAATATTCATTTCCTTTATTTTTCTAATACAACATATGAATTCTTGCTTCCCGGAACAGATCCGCTCAACAATATAAGGTTCTTTTCAGAAATTATTTTCATCACCTTAAGGTTAATGACCTTCACTCTTCTTCCTCCCATTCTTCCCGCCATTTTCATACCCTTAAATACTCTAGATGGATAAGAACAAGCACCTATGGCTCCAGGTGCCCTTAATCGGTTGTGCTGACCATGCGTAGCTTGACCAACACCAGCAAAGTTATGCCTTTTTACAACACCTTGAAATCCCTTTCCTTTTGAAGTACCAATTGCATCCAGAAATTCACCTTCAACAAAAACTTCATTTACGGTGATTTTATTACCAACTTTAACAAGGTCACTAAATTCCTCTCTAAAGTTTCTAAATTCTACAATTTTCTTCTTTGGAGTTGTATTTGCTTTCGAAAAATGCCCCATTAATGCTTTAGTAGTATTCTTGGGCTTCTTCTCATCATAAGACAGTTGAACAGCTTTATAGCCATCAGTATCCGCATTCTTTACTTGCGTAATTACGCAAGGACCAGCTTCCACAATTGTGCATGCCACATTTAGTCCATTGGCACCGAAGACACTAGTCATCCCTATTTTCTTTCCAATTATACCAGACATTTTTTAATGGTAATATGTATTTTTTAATAAAAAATTATTGGCCTTTTTATAAAGGTTTGCAAAGATAGTAAAATCAAAATTAATTACAAGCGTACTATTTAACTTTACTCCTATTTATTGAGAAAAAAGAACAAATGAAAACCGGTTCTTTCTTCTATGTATAATTAGACCTTGATTTCAACATCAACTCCACTTGGAAGTTCCAACTTCATTAGTGCATCTACTGTCTTTGTGCTGTTTGAGTAAATATCAACTAAACGCTTATATGTAAAAAGCTGAAATTGCTCTCTAGACTTTTTATTAACGTGAGGTGATCTCAAAACTGTAAATATTTCCTTTTTTGTTGGTAATGGAATTGGCCCACTAACAATTGCACCTGTGGTTTTTACTGCTCTTACTATTTTTTCAGATGATTTATCAACCAAATTGAAATCGTAAGATTTTAGCTTAATTCTAATTTTCTGGGTCATATCTTTTAATATTAACCTTCTCCTTTTGATTTTTTAATTATTTCTTCTTGCAATCCCGAAGGGACTGGATTGTAATGTGAAAAAGTTAACGAGGCAGATGCTCGCCCAGAAGATATTGTACGTAAATCTGTAACATATCCAAATAGCTCCGATAACGGCACATCTGATTTGACAATTTGCGCACCAGCTTTACTGTCCATGCCCTTCATGATTCCTCGTCTCTTATTAAGATCTCCAGTAACTGGCCCTGTATATTCTTCTGGAGTAACAACCTCTACTGACATGATTGGTTCAAGCAATTGAGGTTTAGCCTTTTTTGTTGCCGATCTAAATCCCATACGGGCAGCTAATTCAAAAGATAAAGTATCCGAATCCACATCATGAAAAGAACCATGAAATAATCGTACTTTTAATCCTTCTATTGGGAATCCAGCCAAAGGGCCATTCTTCATGGCGCTTTTAAATCCCTTTTCAACAGCTGGAATAAATTCTCTAGGTATTGCTCCTCCGACAATTTTGTTTACAAATTCAAGGCCTTCCTTGCCATCTTCTCTTGGCCCCATTTCAAAAACAATATCAGCAAACTTACCTCGCCCACCCGATTGCTTTTTGTATACTTCTTTATGCTCAACAGAAATAGTAATACATTCTTTGTAGGCAACTTGAGGTGCACCTTGATTAATTTCAACACCAAATTCGCGCTTCATTCTATCAATAATAATTTCTAAATGAAGCTCACCCATACCTTTTAGAATTGTCTGCCCTGTTTCATCATCTGTATGAACTCGCAACGTTGGATCTTCTTCAAGTAGTTTAGATATTGCAACTCCAAGTTTATCAATATCAGCTTGAGTTTTTGCCTCAATCGCATATCCAATAACTGGTTCAGGAAAAGTCATAGATTCCAAAATAATCTTGTTCTTTTCATCAACCAATGAATCCCCAGTTTTTATATTTTTAAATCCCACACCTGCAGCAATATCTCCAGCTTCAACTTGATTAATAGGATTTTGCTTGTTAGAGTGCATCTGCATCAATCTAGATATTCTCTCTTTTTTTTCAGTCCTCATGTTAAATACATATGAACCAGCATCTAGTTTACCAGAGTAAACACGGAAAAAGGCAAGTCGTCCAACAAATGGGTCTGTAGCTATTTTAAATGCTAAAGCTGAAAAAGGCTCATCGGCACTTGCTTTTCTTATTTCCTCTTTTTCAGTATATGGGTTAATACCAACGAGAGGTGGTAAGTCTACCGGAGATGGTAAATACTCACAAATTGCATCCAACAAAGATTGTACACCTTTATTTTTAAAAGCAGATCCAACCAATACTGGAGAAAATGACATATCAATAACCGCTTTACGAATTGCCGCTTTCATCTCTTCTGGAGTTATAGATTCAGAGTCTTCGAAAAACTTTTCAAGTAATTCATCATCATATTCTGCAACACTTTCTACAAGCTTCTGCCTCCATTCATCTACCGTTTCTATTAAATCTTCAGGAATCGGCACTTCTTCATAGGTCATACCTTTATCCTCTTCGTTCCATATGATGGCCTTGTTTGTGATTAAATCTACAACACCTACAAAAGAATCCTCTGACCCAATAGGAATTTGAAGAGGCACAGGGTTTGCCTTTAATTTCTCACGTATATCTCCAACTACATTGAAAAAATCTGCCCCTGCCCTATCCATTTTATTAACAAAGCATATTCTCGGAACATTGTATTTATCTGCTTGTCGCCAAACTGTTTCTGATTGAGGTTCTACACCTGACACCGCACAAAAAAGAGCAACGGCTCCATCTAATACTCTTAACGATCGCTCTACTTCAACAGTAAAATCAACGTGGCCTGGAGTATCAATTATATTTATATTGTAGTTGTTGGTATTATCTAAAATCTTACCCTGTTCTGTAGGATATTTCCAGTAAGTAGTTGTTGCAGCAGAGGTAATTGTAATTCCTCTTTCCTGCTCTTGTTCCATCCAATCCATTACCGCTCCACCATCATGGACCTCCCCAATTTTGTGGGTAAGTCCGGTATAATATAAAATTCTTTCAGTAGTGGTGGTTTTTCCAGCATCAATGTGAGCCATGATGCCAATATTTCTTAAATTTTTTAGATTCTTCTTTGCCATTTCAAACTAAAACCTAAAATGTGAAAAGGCTTTATTTGCTTCTGCCATTCTATGAATATCGTCCTTCTTCTTAACGGAAGAACCCTCACCTTTTGATGCGGCAATTATTTCTCCAGCCAATCTTAGAACCATAGTCTTCTCTCCTCTAAGTCGTGAGTACCTAATCAACCATTTAATCCCTAAGGCAACTTTTCTATCTGGCCTCACTTCTCTTGGGACCTGAAATGTTGCCCCACCAACCCTTCTACTTTTTACTTCGACTGATGGCATTACATTATTTAAAGCAGTCTTCCAAACATCCAAACCGTTTTCATTTGTCTTTTCCTTTACCAACTCGACAGCATCATAAAAAATGGAATATGCTATATTTTTTTTACCATTTACCATGAGATAATTCACAAATTTCGTGACCAATGTTTCCTGAAATTTTGGATCAGGTAGAATATATCTCTTTTTAGGTTTCGCCTTTCTCATTTTATAAAATAATTATTTGTTTTTTGGTCTCTTAGTACCATATTTAGATCTTCCTTGCAACCTTCCTTCAACACCAGCAGTATCCAATGCACCCCTTATAATATGATACCTAACTCCAGGAAGATCTTTTACTCGCCCACCTCTTATCAGTACAATAGAGTGCTCCTGCAAATTATGACCTTCTCCCATGATGTAAGCGTTTACTTCCTTTGTATTTGTAAGTCTTACTCTAGCTACTTTTCTCATTGCAGAATTTGGCTTTTTTGGTGTAGTAGTATAAACTCTAGTACAAACACCTCGTCTTTGTGGGCAAGCATCTAATGCTCGAGATTTTGACTTACTAGTTATTTTCTTTCTACCTTTTCTTACTAATTGCTGTATAGTAGGCATACTAATATTATATTAATTTATAATCACTATATTTTTTGGGACTGCAAATGTAGGTATTTACATTTTATTAAAAAATGATTTTTAATAAAAATCAAGCCTCTCCAACTGTACCTCCAAAATTCATTGGAAACTTTGGTGCATCATCAGTTTTTTTAATTGATCCAAAACTTTCCTCGTACTTTTCTATATTATCCTTTAAAGCAAATAACAATCGTTTGGCATGCTCAGGAGTAATTACGATTCTTGATTTAACCTTTGCCTTAGGAACTCCAGGCATCAAACGAATAAAGTCTATAACAAACTCACTATTTGAATGTGCAATCATTGCCAAATTAGCATAAACTCCTTCAGCAATTTCTTCAGAAAGCTCAATATTTATTTGATTCTTTATATGTTCTTTATTTTTAGAATCCATATTACAAATTAGTTATTGGCTCTTCATCCATCCTATTAAATTCTTCTTTTGAAGCTAATAAGGCATCAAATTCTTTTTGAGATGTAACTATCATCTTTTCATATTTCCTTACCCCGGTACCTGCAGGAATTAAATGTCCAACGATAACATTTTCCTTTAACCCTTTTAAATAATCAGCCTTCCCTTTAATTGAGGCTTCACTTAATACTTTTGTTGTCTCTTGAAATGAAGCTGCAGAAATAAAACTCTCTGTTCCCAAAGATGCCTGAGTAATACCTTGTAAAGTCGGTTTTGATACTGCCGGTTGAGCATCTCTAACTTCTATTGGTTTTAAGTCTCTTCTTTTCAAGCTTGACTTTTCGTCTCTCAATCTCCTACTTGTAATTATTTGACCAGCTTTCATTGTTTCAGAATCTTTCGGGTCTACTACAACTTTCATATCAAGAATGGCATCATTTTCCTCTCTAAATATCCATTTGTCTACAATTTGACCGTTCAAAAAACTTGTATCACCAGAATCAACAATTGACACTTTTTGCATCATTTGTCTTACTATTGCTTCTATATGTTTATCATTTATTTTCACACCTTGCAATCTATATACTTCTTGAATTTCATTTACAAGATACTCCTGAACAGCCGTTGGACCCTTAATTGCCAATATGTCTGCTGGAGTAATAGCACCATCTGACAACGCCATACCAGCCCTGACAAAATCATTGTCTTGAACAAGAATGTGTTTGGAAAGAGATACTAAATATCTCTTTTTAACACCATCTTTTGATTCAATATATATTTCCCTATTACCTCTTTTTATTCCTCCATAAGTTACTACACCATCAATTTCACTAACTGTGGCTGGATTAGATGGGTTTCTTGCTTCAAATAACTCTGTAACTCGCGGAAGGCCTCCGGTTATATCTCTCGACTTACCCATAGTCCTGGGTATTTTCACCAATACCTGGCCAGCAATTATTTTTTCTCCATCACTTACAGCCAAGTGAGCTCCTACAGGAATGTTATAAGAGATGTCGTCATTTTTAGTCTCTATAATTAATGCTGGATTTTTTGTTTTGTCTTTAGAGTCAATTATAACTTTTTCCCTATGGCCAGTTTGTTCGTCAGATATTTCTCTAAAGGTTAAATTTTCTTCGATCATATCATACTTTATTACTCCATCCAACTCTGTAAGAATTACTGCATTGTATGGATCCCAATAACAAAGTTCTTGATTCTTTTTAACTTTATCTCCATCCTTTACTTTAAGAAATGCACCATATGGAACATGATTACTAATCAATATCTTTTTAGACTTTGGGTCCAATATTTTAATTTCACCAGATCTACCCATAACAACATTGGTATTATTCCCTTCACTATCTGTTGTTTTAAGTGATCTCAATTCTTCAAATTCAACTACTCCAGCAAATTTAGCATTAATTCTAGCGTCCACTGCTATATTTGAAGCTGTACCACCAACATGAAATGTTCTAAGGGTCAACTGCGTTCCAGGCTCACCAATTGATTGAGCAGCAATTACTCCAACAGCTTCTCCTAATTGTACCATCTTACCAGTAGCAAGATTTCGCCCATAACATCTTACACAAACCCCTTTTTTCGTTTCACAGGTCAATACAGAACGAATTTCAACTTCTTCAATACTCGTTTCTTCAATTTTCCTTGCTATGTCCTCATCAATTTCGATATTTGAGGGTGCAATTAATTCTTCTGTAATTGGGTCAAAAATATCGTGAACAGTTACTCTTCCAAGAATTCTTTCTGATAATGATTCAACAATATCTTCATTGTCTTTAAGTGCAGTAACTACTATGCCTCTTAATGTATCGCAATCTTCTTCATTTACCACAACATCTTGAGATACATCTACTAATCGTCTTGTTAAATAACCTGCATCAGCTGTTTTTAATGCCGTATCTGCTAAACCTTTTCTGGCACCGTGTGTTGAAATAAAGTATTCTATTACATCCAAACCCTCCTTAAAATTTGAAAGAATAGGATTTTCAATAATTTCACCCACAGATCCAACTATATTTTTTTGAGGCTTTGCCATCAATCCCCTCATACCCCCCAATTGACGAATCTGTTCTCTAGAACCTCTTGCACCAGAATGCATCATCATATATATGGAGTTGAATCCTTTTTTATCCTCCTCCAGTTGTTTCATCAAAGTCCCAGTGATTTGAGAGTTAATTCTTGTCCAAATGTCAATAACCTGATTGTATCTTTCATTATCAGTTATGAGTCCCATCAAGTAATTATTCCAAACCTCATCAACTTCTGCTTTTGCCTTCCTTATCAATTCATCCTTTACTTCAGGTATCATTACGTCATTAAGACCTATTGAAAGTCCACCTTTGTAAGCTTCCTGGAATCCTAAGGTTTTTATGTCATCAAGAAATTTAGCAGTAATATCCATCCCAGTTATTTTGAATATCCCTGATATAATTACTTGTAATTTTTTCTTTGTCAATAGTTCATTTACGTATCCAACTTCTTGAGGTACATGTTGATTAAATAAAACCCTACCTGCAACTGTTTCAATTACAATTTTTTCGAGTTCTCCGTTATCATTTCTTACTTTGGTTCTAACATTTACATATGCATGCTTAGATACCCTACCTTCATTTAGAGCAATAATAACTTCTTCTGAAGAATAAAAATTCATCCCTTCTCCAAGTTCAGGATTTCTTTTTGTGCCTCTTCTTCCTTTTGTTACATAATATAATCCTAAGACCATATCCTGTGAAGGGACAGTAATAGGAGCACCATTTGCAGGGTTTAATATGTTATGTGAAGCTAACATTAGAATAGATGCTTCCAATACAGCCTCTCGTACAAGAGATACATGAACAGCCATTTGATCACCGTCAAAATCTGCATTAAATGCAGTACATGCCAGTGGATGAAGTTGGATCGCTTTACCTTCAATTAATTTTGGTTGAAATGCTTGAATACCCAATCTGTGAAGTGTCGGTGCCCTGTTTAATAACACAGGATGCCCTTTTAAAACATTTTCAAGAATATCCCAAACGACTGGGTCCTTTCTATCAACAATTTTTTTGGCAGATTTAACAGTTTTTACAATGCCCCGCTCAATTAACTTCCTTATTATAAATGGCTTAAACAACTCAGCAGCCATATTTTTTGGTAGTCCACATTCATGCAATTTAAGTTCTGGGCCAACTACAATTACTGATCTTCCTGAATAATCGACTCTTTTACCAAGCAGGTTTTGACGGAAACGGCCTTGTTTACCTTTAAGCATGTCACTCAAGGATTTTAATGCTCTATTCCCATCTGATCTTACAGCATTTACTTTTCTAGAATTATCAAATAGAGAATCAACTGCTTCCTGAAGCATTCTCTTTTCATTTCTAAGAATGACCTCAGGTGCCTTTATATCAATTAATCTTTTTAAACGATTATTTCTAATTATAACTCTGCGATATAAATCATTCAAATCTGATGTTGCGAATCTACCACCATCTAAAGGAACAAGAGGCCTTAATTCTGGTGGGATCACCGGAACCATTCTTATTACCATCCACTCCGGCCTATTTTCAATTCTTGTACGAGCATCTCGAAACGCTTCTACAACTCTTAATCTTTTTAATGCTTCCGCCTTTCTTTGTTGCGATGTGTCAGTTGCAGCTTGGTGTCTCAATTGATAAGATAATTCATCAAGATTTATCCTTGCCAATAACATGACAAGAGCATCAGCTCCCATTTTAGCTATAAACTTTTCAGGGTCATCATCATCTAACATTTGATTTTCCCTTGGTAATTTATCGAGAATATCAAGATATTCATCTTCAGTGAGATAATCCATTTTGGCCAGGCCATCTTCTTCTTTTATCCCAGGTTGTATGACCACATATCTTTCGTAGTAAATAATCTGATCAAGTTTTTTTGTTGGTAAACCAAGTAAATATCCAATTTTATTAGGAAGGGACCTGAAATACCAAATATGTGCAACTGGCACTACTAATTCTATGTGCCCCATTCTCTCTCTCCTGACTTTCTTTTCAGTAACTTCTACTCCGCAGCGGTCACATATAATGCCTTTATATCTAATTCTTTTATATTTTCCACAATGACATTCCCAATCTTTGACTGGACCAAAGATGCGTTCACAAAACAACCCCCCCATTTCGGGTTTATAAGTTCTGTAATTGATAGTTTCAGGTTGCGTTACCTCACCATGACTACTCTCCAAAATGGATTCTGGTGATGAAAGACTAATGGTAACTTTAGAAAAGTCGCCTTTTAGTTTTTTGTTTTTTCTGAATGCCATATATAATAAGTCTTTTATATTTTCAACCTTTTCAGGTTAAGTTTATTATTCTAAAGTAATTTCGAGTGCTAATCCACGCAGCTCGTGTACTAATACATTAAATGATTCAGGAATATTTGGTTTAAGCATATTTTCACCTTTCACAATTGCCTCATATGCCTTTGCTCTACCTACCACATCATCAGATTTAATCGTAAGTATTTCTTGTAGTACATTAGCAGCACCAAAAGCTTCCAGTGCCCAAACTTCCATCTCACCAAATCTTTGCCCTCCAAATTGCGCTTTACCACCTAAAGGTTGCTGTGTAATTAGAGAATAAGGCCCGATAGATCTAGCGTGCATTTTGTCATCTACAAGGTGTCCTAATTTTAGCATATAAATTCTGCCAACTGTCACTTTTTGATCAAATTTATGACCAGTCAACCCATCATAAAGATATGTTCTTCCAAAATCAGGTAGTTTTGCAGATTTCAGTTCTTGTTCCACATCTGCCATTGATGCTCCATCAAAAATTGGAGTAGCGTATTTTTTGCCAAGTATTTCACCTGCCCAGCCTAATACTGTTTCATAAATCTGACCAAGATTCATTCTAGATGGTACACCAAGAGGGTTAAGCACAATATCCACAGGTGTTCCATCTTTAAGGAATGGCATATCTTCTTGACGAACAATTTTCGCAACAACACCTTTGTTCCCGTGTCGACCTGCCATCTTATCACCAACTTTTAATTTTCGTTTCTTTGCTATATAAACTTTAGCTAATTGAACAATTCCAGCAGGAAGCTCATCTCCAACTTCTAATGTGAATCTTTGCCTCTTAAATTCACCAGCATACTCATTTCTTTTTACTGTGTATTTTTTTATAAGATCTACAATTAAACTGTTTGTTTTTTCATCATCAGTCCAATTGTCATAATTCAAGTCAGTTACTAAATTTACTTCTTCTTGCACATTGTAATTACTCTCATCACGATATACATTTCTTTCTGGAAATAATTTCTCTTCAATTACCTTGATGCTGAACTTTACTCCTTTGCTCAAAATTTCATCTCCAAATTTATGAGTAACGCCCTGAGAAACTTTTCCCTCAATTAAAGTATTAAGTTTATCAATCATTTGAGATCTAACTTTAAGAAGGTCCTTTCTATACTTTCCTTTTAGTACTTCAACATCTTTCTTCGACTTAGCTCGAAGCTCTTTGTCTTTTTTTGGTCTAGAGAAAAGTTTTGTCTCAATTATTACACCTTGAAGTGAAGGTGAGGCTTTTAGAGAAGCATCTTTTACATCCCCAGCTTTATCTCCAAATATTGCCCTGAGAAGTTTTTCTTCAGGAGTTGGATCAGTTTCACCTTTAGGTGTAATTTTTCCAACTAATATATCCCCTTCTTTAATATCTGCTCCAATTCTTATAATTCCATTTTCATCAAGATTTTTAACAGCCTCTTCACTAACATTTGGAATTTCAGAAGTAAGTTCTTCTTCTCCTCTTTTAGTGTCTCTTACTTCTAAATCAAATTCATCAATATGAACAGATGTGAAAATATCATTTCTTACTACGCTCTCAGAAATTACAATTGCATCCTCAAAATTGTATCCTTGCCAAGGCATAAATGCAACCTTCAAATTTCTACCCAAGGCCAATTCTCCATCTTCAGTTGCATATCCTTCACATAGAGGTTGACCTTCAACAACTTTATTTCCTTTAAATACTAATGGCCTAAGGTTAATACATGTATCTTGATTTGTCCTTCTAAACTTGATTAACTTATAAGTTTTTACATCACTATCAAAGCTGATTAATCTCTGGTCATCATTTAATTCATATTTAATAGAAATTCTATTTGCATCAACATACTCTACTATACCATTCCCTTCAGCAAGAATTAATGATCTACTATCCAATGCAACTCTTTTTTCTAATCCTGTGCCGACAATTGGTGCTTGAGGTTTCATTAGAGGCACTGCTTGCCGCATCATATTAGATCCCATCAAAGCTCTGTTTGCATCATCATGCTCTAAAAATGGTATTAGTGATGCAGCTACTGATACAATTTGGTTTGGCGCAACATCCATATATGAAACTTCGCTTTTCTCTACAATCGGAAAGTCTCCTTCAAATCTAGCTTTTACTTTTTCATTGATAAATAAACCATCTTCCTTCAATGGCGCATTTGCTTGTGCAATATTATGAGTATCCTCTTCTTCAGCAGTTAAATAAATTACATCACTAGACATATTTACTTTGCCGCTTACCGATTTACGATATGGGGTTTCAATAAACCCCATTCCATTAACCTTTGCATGTACACAAAGTGAAGATATAAGACCAATATTTGGCCCTTCTGGAGTCTCAATAGTACATAATCTGCCATAATGAGTATAATGCACATCTCTAACCTCAAATCCTGCTCGTTCTCTAGAAAGACCTCCTGGTCCAAGGGCAGACATTCTTCTTTTATGTGTTATTTCAGCCAATGGATTTGTTTGATCCATAAACTGAGACAATTGATTTGTACCAAAAAACGAATTAATAACTGACGATAAGGTCCTTGCATTTATTAAATCTGTTGGCTTAAACTCCTCATTGTCTCTTACATTCATTCTCTCCTTAATGGTTCTTGCCATTCTTGCAAGACCAACCCCAAATTGAGAATATAACTGTT
>CAYREN010000083.1:0-15465 GCA_964423255.1 uncultured Roseivirgaceae bacterium
TAAACAAAGCACTTTCTGAAATAGTTGATCTCACAGTAATCTATCCAATAGTATCAAAAGTAAAAGTCAATAAAGAAACAGTATTGACTAGTGACGATTTAGATTTTGACCAAAAAACTAGAATAGAGGCAGAATATATTAGAATTAAGAATGAAAAACATATCGATATAGCCGTAAAGTTAGATCCTTATTTTACATCAACTCAGTATAAAGAAAAACCAGATACAAATAATAATACTCATGAGGATGCAACAAATGCTTTTTATAGTAAAAAACCAATTTATAAACTTACAGAAGAATTGCTATATGAAGAGGTGGATGTATTTGGTGAAAATGTGAGGGATAAGATTTTTTTATATAATAAATTGGTCGAAGAGCACGTAGAAAATATAAATTTTGATCTCATCCATGCACATGATTGGATGACATTTCTTGCCGGGATCAATTTAAAAAATAAATACAATAAACCACTTGTACTCCATATACATTCCTTAGAGTATGATAGGGTTGGTCACAAAGACGTGAGTTGGGTTTATGACATAGAGAGATATTCCATGTCAAAGGCTGATATGGTAATATCACCTAGTGATTATACAAAAGGTATTATAGAAAGCAACTATGGCCTTAGTAGTAATCATATCAGAACTATAAGCAATGCAATTACATTTTCGGGTTTCACGATTAAAAATAATACAAGAATCAAAGGAATTTTTAAGATTTTATTTGCTGGAAGAATAGATGGAAATAAGGGAATCGAATATTTTATTGCAATAGCCAGACAGGTTTTACAATTTACCCAGCAAGTCGAATTTGTAGTTGTAGGCCGTGGAGACGGTCATGTAAATTTGGAAAATGTTGATGGATATGATGAAATAAAATCTAAAACGCAATTTCTGGGATACGTAGAGAGAGATGATCTATTTTCCTTGTATCAGGAATGTGGTGTGCTTTGTATGCCTTCAATATCTGAACCTTTTGGACTTACTGCAATTGAAGCTGCTTATGTCGGATTACCAGTAATATTATCTTCAAATACTGGAGTTTCTGAGGTATTACCTCATGCGCTCAAAGCAGATTTTTGGGATATTGAAAAATTTGCACTACATATATTGTCAATTAAAGAAAATGATAAATTGCGAAATCGTCTCATTGCTAAAAATAAAAAAGATGTTGCAAAATTATCATGGGATTCTTCAGCACAAGAAATATTGGATTTATTTATTGAACTGCAAAATAATGCTGAACAAGTAGGCAAATAAATATTCCTTCAGGTAAAACGTATCTCAGTATTTTCCGTACTTTTCTAATTGCTTGAGCAAAATTGAAAAATCTTTTGGATAAGGAGCCTCAATTTTTATCATTTTCCCATCTAAAATTTTGAATGAAATAGAGTATGCATGGAGTGCCGTTCTGTTAATTATTGGAACTTCTTTTCTTTGACCAATTTTATATCTCTTTTTGATCTGCGAAAGAAATAATAACTCTCCATCATACATTGTATCTGCAATAATCGAATGTTTACAACTTTTAAGGTGTACCCTAATTTGATGTCTTCTTCCAGTAATAGGATTACATTCTAACAATGAAAAATTGTCAAAATTTTTCATTGTTGTGAAATTTGTTTTTGAATCTTTACCAGATATAGGATCCCACCGTACGATTCCCTGACCTTTTACTACTAAAGGACGGTCAATCAACTTATTTTCAAATTCTGTTTTGCCTTGAACAATAGCATGATAGTATTTTTCAACATTTCTATTTTGAAACTGCAAGGAAACATGTTTATAACTTTCTGGGTTTTTTGCTAAAATTAAAGCCCCTGAAGTGTCCTTATCCAAGCGGTGGCAAGCTTGCAAACCAGAATTTATTTTTTTTGCCATTAAAAGAATATTTGTCTTATCTACCCTATCATCCAATGTAGAGATACCTGGAGGTTTATTTATTACCAGATAATCTTTGTTTTCAAACAAAATATAATCCTCAAACTCTTTCTTTTTCATCAACAAATTTCAACTTTAATAGGATAGCATTATGCAATTGTATTTCAATTAGTTACAATTAATAATACTATATAAAATATTACACATATCAGTAAACCAACTATATTAGAAAAAGATTTGCATTAATTACGACGATATTTGCAATAAAAAAAGACTATGTTATTTTTATTCACATCATTTTTTCTGATTGCACTAACTATTGCAATTGGTGTTGGTTATTCAGTTTCTCTTTACATCGAAAGAATGTTTAAAGAGAAATAAAAAATATACCTTTTTGTCGTATTGCTTTTCAATACTTTAATTATGAATGAGGCCATTTATCCCTGTGCCCAATTGTAGGGTTGTCCTTTAAGTAATGAAAAACTAAACTCAGCTCCTTCATTTTGTTTGCTGCGCACATTAATTTGAGTGTGATGAGCTTCAAGTATGTGTTTTACTATTGATAGCCCAAGACCAGTACCTCCTTTTTCTCTGGACCTGCTTTTATCAATTCTATAAAAACGTTCAAAAATTCTATTAATATGTTTTTCAGAGATTCCAATGCCATTATCTTTTAATACAATTTCAATTTCCTTTTCATGCTTAATTAGATTTGCAATTACCATTGTTTGCTCTTCTTTGCAATATTTTATGGAGTTAGATACTAAGTTTAACATTACTTGAAATATTTTATGCCTATCTGCAAAAACATAAAGATCATTGGGACAATCCTTTGCAATTAACAGTTCAATATCTTTCTTTTCTGCTTTTCCTTCAAATTGATCATAGACTTCCAATATTAACACATTCATATTGAAGTTTTCCATTTCCATTTTAACTACACCTGTCTCAACTTGCGAAATTGTTAATAAATCCTGTACAATCCTATCCAATCCGTCAAGACTCTTCGCCGCTTTTTTAAGAAATCTATTCCTAACATTTTTATCCTTTACAGCCCCATCAAGCAATGTATGTACAAACCCTTGAGCTGCAAATAATGGTGTCTTCAACTCATGAGAAATATCAGCGATAAACTCCCTTCGAAAATTAGCTGCTTTTTTAAGTTGATCAATTTCACTTTGTTTGGCTTTGGCATAGGTAAGTATCTCACGATTAATCTTATTTAGGGGTGTTTCTTTGACAGGCTGAATATCTTCATCAATAAATGAAAAATCCACATCTTTTAGCTTATTTATTCGTTCATTTATTTTTTCAATCTGACCGAATATAAAAACATCAACAGTAAAATAAGTAAGAATATATGTAGAAGAAAAAGATAAGACAAATACTACGACAAGACCACCGATTGGAACTCCTTCAACAAGAGAAAGGAATGACGTAGTAATTATAGATATTGCAGCAGCGATAAGCAACGCAACATTTTTAGACCTAGAAAGCATAGATCAATTTAATTTTTTTCAAACTTATAGCCAACACCCTTAATAGTTTTGATAAATCCTTCTCCAATTTTTTCTCTCACTTTTCGAATGTGGACATCCACAGTTCTTGCTAAAACATAGACGTCCGTTCCCCAAATATTTTGCAACAAATTTTCTCTGCTAAATACTTTATTAGGATTTTGAGCTAAAAAATACAACAATTGAAATTCCTTTTTAGGCAATGTTATTTTTTGATCATTTACTAAAATTGTATAACTCGTCTTGTCAATGATTAGGTTTCCTACAGAAATTAAGCTGTTATCTTTATTTTTTATTTCTCCTCTTCTGAACATGGCACTTATTCTACTCATAAGGGCACGTGGCTTTATTGGCTTAGTAATATAATCATCTGCACCAATATCAAATGCTGCAACTTCAGAATACTCTTCAGAACGGGCAGTTAAAAAAATTATAAAAGTATCTTCCAGCTCATTAATTTCTCGCAGTTGTCTACAAGTCTCCACCCCATCCTGGTGTGGCATCATGATATCCAATAACACAAGATCGGGATAAAAATCTTTTGCCAATTCAACTGCATCTATTCCATTAGTAACAGTTTTGACATTATATCCTTCCTTCTTCAAGTTGTACTTCAGCAATTCAAGTATGTCAACCTCGTCATCGACTACTAATACCTTTTTGCTTTTGTCACTACTCATAATACAGTTAAGTTAACCTATTGTAAAAATATAATTTAAAATTATTACTGCTGAACTGATTATTTAATTATTTGAAAATAATTGCTCGTTTCAATTCGTGAAATTAATAAGTATGTTCGTCAATTTAAACAATACTTCAATTCTTAATAATGTGTTAATTTACAAGTAATAATCATTTAATTAAAGTGTTCATTTTTAATCATTAATAAATTGTCAAATCTAAAATACTACATAAACAAAGTATTTTTGGCAAGACAAATAATACGCTTTTCATACATTCTCAAAATGTATAATTTATTTGTTATCACTCTCAAAATAACTTAAAAAGCATTAATTTTGAGCACAATACATAAACATAATAACTATATTTTCGATGAAAAAAGTAGGTATTTTGGACTCAATTGATGACGCAATTGATGATATAAAAAAAGGCAAAATTATTATCGTTGTTGATGATGAAGACCGAGAGAATGAAGGAGATTTTATTTGTGCAGCAGATATGGTTACGCCAGAAATAATAAATTTCATGGCCACCAATGGCAAAGGACTAATTTGTGCACCGCTGATTGAAGAAAGGTGCGAGGAGCTTGATCTTGATCTTATGGTAGGAAAAAATACGGCTGCATTTGAAACTCCGTTTACAATTTCCGTCGATCTTATAGGACACGGTTGTACAACTGGCATTTCTGCCGAAGACAGATCAAAAACAGTCAAAGCCTTAGTTGACGCAAAAATCAAACCAGAAGAGTTAGGAAAGCCGGGACACGTTTTTCCTTTAAAAGCCAAGCCTGGTGGGGTGCTGAGACGAGCCGGACATACAGAAGCTGCGATTGATTTTGCCAGAATGGCTGGGTTTTATCCTGCTGGTGTTTTGGTAGAAATCATGAATGATGATGGCACAATGGCCAGAATAGATGATTTACGTAAAGTAGCTGATAAATTTGACATGAAGCTAGTCTCTATCAAGGATCTGATTGCTTATAGAATTGAAAAAGAATCACTAATTGAAAAAGTGACTGATGTAGATATGCCTACTAACTATGGCGCATTTAAACTTGCGGCTTATAAACACACTAGTACCGGAGAAGTGCATATGGCGTTGATCAAAGGAACGTGGAATCCTGATGAACCAATTCTTGTTCGTGTCCACTCTTCTTGTGCAACAGGTGATATTTTTGGTTCAAATCGATGCGATTGCGGACAACAACTTCATGCGGCTATGGAAAAAGTAAATGAGGAAGGGAAAGGCATTGTACTTTATATGAATCAAGAAGGCAGAGGCATTGGACTTTTAAACAAATTACGAGCTTATAAACTACAAGAAGATGGCTATGATACTGTAGAAGCTAATCATAAGCTTGGATTTAAGATGGACGATAGAGACTATGGAATTGGAGCACAAATATTAAGGGATTTGGGTGTCACTAAAATTAAGCTTATTTCAAATAACCCAAAAAAGCGAACCGGTCTGATTGGATATGGTTTGGAAATAGTAGAATGTATTTCCATTGAAATTAAACCAAACAAACATAATATTCGTTATCTGACAACAAAAAGAGATAAAATGGGTCATAATATATTAAAGCATCCCTGAAAGGATTTGAACTTATGAGAAAAGGTTTGTTTCTATTTTTTATTCACTTGAATTTAATCTGCTTTGCACAGGATTTCCCATCCGAAATGTGGCATAATGGGAAAATAGTACTGTTAAGTGAAGATACTATTGTCGGAAAGATAAAGTATGATTTTCAAAACAATGTTATCCAGATTAATATTGGAAATGTTGTTCAGACCTATAGTGCAAGAAAAATCCACTATTTCGAAATTTATGATGAAACAATTGAAAGTCATAGACATTTTTATGCACTACCTTATAATGTGCAGGCCAACTACCAAGTCCCATTAATTTTTGAAGTATTATATGAAGGAGAGCTTTCATTGCTTTGCAGAGAAGAAATCGTAACCGAATCTGTGCCACAATATAATTCTTATCCATACTCCAATTATGGTTCATATGGACCCTATGGGAATAGCCCTTATAATCAATCCAGAAATAGATTAAATTATAAATATTACTTTCTTGACAAGCGTAGTGGTATTAAAAATTATAATTTGAAAAAAAATGAACTTTTATCATTTTATAAAAAATATCAGCAACAAGTAAAAAAGTATATGAAAAAGCACAATCTTAAACATGATCGAATGCGTGACCTTGTTAGATTGACAGCATATTACAATGCTCTTCTTAACGGATAAGTTATCTCATTCTATCCACCATGAAAAAACCCCCATTAATTCTCGTATCAAATGATGATGGTATAACCTCCAAAGGCATCAAGCTACTTGTAGAACTCATGCAAAAATTAGGTGAAGTAGTAGTAATAGCACCTGACAGCCCACAATCTGGAATGGGACATGCAATAACTGTTGGAAATACTCTCAGATTACATGAATCAAATTTATTTGACGGTGTAAAAGCATATCAGTGTTCAGGAACCCCAGCAGACTGCGTAAAAATGGGGAAAGGATTTATTCTGAATGGTAGAAAAATTAGTTTGGTTGTTAGCGGAATCAATCATGGTAGCAATACTGCTATCAGTGTAATTTATAGTGGTACAATGTCTGCTGCACTGGAAGGAGCTATTGAGGACATCCCTTCAATTGGCTTTTCACTTTGCAATCACTCAATGAATGCAGATTTTTCTCATATTAAGAAACACATTTTAAAAATTACTAGTCAAGTATTAAATACTGGGTTACCTAAAGGTGTCGCATTAAATATTAATTTCCCTCCCAAACAAAGCACTCCCATCAAGGGAATTAAAATTTGCCGCCAAACACGCTCAAAATGGCAAGAAGAGTTTGATCGTAGAGTTGATCCTACAGGAAGTCAATATTTTTGGCTTACGGGTAGCTTTGTCAATCAAGATAAAGGAGAGGATAATGATGAATGGGCAGTGGCGAATAATTTTACTTCAGTTGTTCCGGTTTCTTTTGACCTAACGGCCTATCATGCTATTGGCATTCTGAACAAAGAATGGGATATATAGAGTTTCATTTAATTCCCAAATCTATACTTTACATAAAAATTTATTGCCGGCACCACATTATCGAAAGTTCTTCCATATCCAGGAATGGAATAAATACGAGGTTCTATTCTGTTTTCAAAATCTGCTAAAATTCGCAGTCTAAATTTCCATCCAAGCAACAATTTGCTCTTTGGTGATTCGGTTTTATTCTTACCTAATTTTAAAAATGTTTCTGTGCCCAATACAATTTCTACCCAGGAGGCTGTAATTCCGGTTGACCCAAACCCCTCTTCAAAATCTTCCCAATATTCACTATCGATAAGAAATAAACCTTCATCCTCAAATAAACTCATCCCATACCTAAGGCCAGCATAATAAAAACTTTTTGGATCATAAGAAGTATAATAATCTACACCTAACCTTGCATAAGATCCTTTCACAGTATAATAAAGGGCATTATCATAGGCTTTTAATGGATTTAATTCTGAAAAGCCAATTTCTGTGGCTAAAACAAATCGTTCATAGAATCTCAGATTTATACCCATTTCATACTTCGATTCAAATTTTGTCCATAACGTCAGTAATTTTCCATAGTCCAAAGCCACCTCTATCCCTGACAATACTTTTTTCATCGCAAGAGAATCTGCCTCACCCTCGACATTATTCGTGACTATTGCGTTAACATTGGCAATTGAATCATTTGTTGATATGTTTACAAACTGGGCTTGCCCAGAATTTAAAATAGGCTCATTTTGAGCAATCGAAGGAATTGCAAGGGTTTCAATCATAAAAATGATTGAAATAAATTTAATAATATATATGTATCGTTGCTCGATCATTACTGCACTCTAGGCTATAACACTTCACTTTTATACTATCAAAGGTATTAATATCTTTATTTATACCAATTTCCAATAATCTCATCCGTACACCATCAAATGTCTGATCAATTTCTCTTTGATAAATCAGCTGCAAGGTGTCAATAAATCCATGGTAGGCGAAAAAATATGTAGAAGTATCATGCTGCATATCTACTGGAATAGAAAATTCTCCAATAACTGTATCTTGAAAAAGATTAGTCAATACTGAACCCGAGGCACCAATAAAATCCAT
Organism: uncultured Roseivirgaceae bacterium; assembly: GCA_964423255.1. Taxonomy (GTDB): domain Bacteria; phylum Bacteroidota; class Bacteroidia; order Cytophagales; family Cyclobacteriaceae; genus JAAUQL01. Next base: position 8,220 of record CAYREN010000083.1, read on the forward strand.
CTTTGTCTTTCCTGATCTGAATAGTGATAACTCGTCTTCCAACATAGAGGCTTCTTTTTTAACGTCTGACAATTCTTTCTCAAGAATTTTTCTTTCATCTATGGTTAATTGCCCCTCAAGCAGTTCATTGATTTTATCTACCTCCTCATTTACTAAATTAACCAGACTATCTGTAACAGCTTTTTTCCAAATAGATTCAAACTTTAATTTAATCTTCGGATTCAAATTGCAACCAACACATGCTTCTTCTTTATCGCAAGCAAATATCAACACAATAAATAATATAGGTATAATCTTTATAATTTTTTCCATGTCCAATACCTCAAAGTTACTATCAATCTATTAGAAAAATAAAAAGTTGCTTCAATAGAATTAACGAACAACTTTTAAATTATTAACTTTTTAGAATTAATATTTACGATAGGTTCATTAACAAATTGTGTTGATTCAGAACGGATTTAGCACTATCTAATTTTTCATTCAATGATAAATGTCCATCGATCCAATAAATTTTTGTTCCCTGTCGCTCCATTTTTCGAAACCATGTCATCTGTCTTTTGGCAAATTGATGGATCGCAATTTCTAGTTTTTTCATCATCTCATTTTTTGACAGTACCCCTGTTATGTAGAGCGTAATATATTTATATTCCAGTCCATAATAAATGAGTTCTTCAGGTTCAATTTTTTTTAATAATGATTCTACCTCTTCTATTAAACCTGTATTTAGCCGGGTCATTAATCTTTCAGTAATTCTTTTCCTTCTACCATGTCTATCGTATTTTATTCCGAAGATCAATTGATTAATCTCAGGAAAGTAAGCATCAATTTCTTTATGATTTTGATAATAACTGGCAATCTCAATGGCTCTGATAATTCTCTTCTTATGTTTTTGATCTGTTGAATTATGTTGATCTGACTTCATTTCCTTTAATATATCAACTAACTCTGTTATATCCTTTTCCTCCAATTCCACTCTTAATGTTTCATTTACTGGAACATTGATGAGCTTATACCCTTTACAAACAGCCTCAATATACATACCTGTTCCTCCTGCTAGTATTGGTAATTTGCTTATTAAAGAGATCTCTTTAAAAGCCGTTAAAAAATCTCGCTGAAATTCGAAAACATTATACTTATATCCAGGGCTTCTGATATCAATCAAATGATATGGAATTTGATTTCCATCTACTAAATAATCTTCATAGTCCTTTCCTGTCCCTAAATTCATTCCCTTATAAACCTGCCTTGAATCTGCACTAATTATTTCTCCATTTAGTAAAAAGGCAAGATGCGCTGCAAAAATTGTTTTTCCACTTGCTGTTGGACCTGTGACAGTTATAAGATTTATATTACTCATAATTAATCTAAGAATTTAGGATATGAAATTTGAATTATTCACCAATTCAAATCAATTGCAAAAATAATATCATGTACGCTTCCATTCATCAATAACTACAAAAAAAATGGACTTTCAATTTATTACAATTGAATGCCCACTTTAAAAAAAATTGATATAATTTATCAAAGCTAACTCAGCTTCTCAAAAAATTAATTCTACCTAGCCAAAGAATACTTGTTCTTTATATAAAAATTGTAATACCCGCTTGTCGATTTGGCATTTTTTAATGCTTTCCAAATACCCTTTGGTACATTTTTATGGATGATTGTCTTTTTCTTGCGTTGAATAATAAGGTAGCCAGATTCGTTGTCTTTGGAGTAAAAATGTACCCTTGTCATCCGGCTTGCATCTTTAGGAGTAGTTGATTCAGAGATTGAAAAAATTGAACTATCAATTTGGAAGGTTGCTTCTTTTTTCGATTCCGTTTTTTCTGTGGAAACAGAACTTTTATCTGTATGTGCCTCCAAATATAAACTTGTGAAAATTAGTGCGATCAATAAAGCAAATTGTTTCATATTAGTATATTTATATTATTTATCTTTATATTCATATAATATATTTTTGGTAACCAAGATGCTCAACTATTTTTTATTCTGCTAAAAACCCGTCTTTAAGGTCGAATTTGAAACTTTCAATTATAGTACCTCAGCATTCATTCTTATCCTGAAATTAAAATTTGGTCTACTTTGCCATAAAATAATAATTAAATTCAAAAGCTATTTAACTCATCTTAATAAAATAAAAACATTCAAATTGACTTTAAGAATTTTATAATTTAAAGATTTCTATCTATTGATATTGAAACAAAATAAATTTGATTTTACATATTAAGATTGGTATTTCTGTTATTTTCTCAACAATCAATAATTCTTTATTCGCTTTTTGTATATAATTGAAAAAGCTAAAATTTCAATATCCCTAAAAAGATGGTCGATATTCAATTGATTTTATTTATTCTCCTGATATTATACTATGGGGTGGTAATATTACTATTTTTCAGGATTTTATTGGAAAACAAAAATCCACTTAAAACCCAGTCATATCTCATTTTAATGATATTACTCCCTATAATTGGTATGATGATATACCTCTTTTTTGGGATAAATTTTCGTAAGAAAAAATTGTATTCCAGAAAAGGGTTTTCAGACCAAAAAATAATTCAAAGATGGATAAAGACTTACGACAATCTATTACATGATAGTTTTGATGACGTGCAGGAATATTTAAGTGAAAAGGCAAAACTTCCATTTCTATTTTGGAGAAACAATTTCTCGGCATTAACAAGCAATAATAGTGTACAAATATTTACCAATGGAGAAGAGAAATTTCCTATTCTACTACAAAAATTAAAAAATGCAAAGCATCATATTAATTTAGAATACTACATTTTTGAAGATGATTTCATAGGTAAAAAGATAATGGATGTCCTGTGCGAGCGATCGGAGTTAGGGGTGGAGGTCCGGATGATTGTCGATGCACTAGGAAGCAATAATATTCCAATGCATACTATAAAAAAACTTAAAAATTCTGGCATTCAATTTTACGAATATCATCCAGTGATTTTTACATCACTGGCTAATCGAGTTAATTATCGTGACCACAGGAAAATAGTAGTGATAGATGGAAAAATAGGATTTGTCGGTGGAATAAATATAGCTGACAAATATATAAACTACAAAGAAGGCAATACCCATTGGAGGGATACTCATTGTATGATAGAAGGAGATGCTGTCTATTCTCTTCAAATATTATTCTTCTTAAACTGGTATTTTGTAAGTAAAAATTTGATACTTCCTGACTCAAATTACTTCCCAAAAATTACCGATAAAGAAGGTGTCATTACATCAATTATTAGCAGTGATCCCGACTCTGACTATCCCAATTTAATGGAAGGATATTTTAGTATGATCAATTCTGCTAAAAACGAAATTTTAATAATCACTCCATATTTTATTCCAAATGAAAGCATTCTTACTGCATTAAAAACGTGCGCCAAAGGAGGCGTAAACATCATAATATTATTGCCGGCTAAATCTGACTCGGTGTTCGTACATTCAGCCAGTCTAACTTATATGGGAGAATTACTAAAAAATGATATCCATATTTATTTTTATACTAAAGGAATGATCCACTCAAAAGTTATGATAATAGATGAGGAGCTTTCGACAATCGGAACTGCTAATATGGATTACCGAAGCTTTGACAATAATGCAGAGGTTAACGCTGTATTTTTTGATAAGAATCTAGCTAAGGAATTGAAGATTCAATATTTAATCGATCTGGAAAATGCCGAAAAGATGGATTATATAGCATGGAAAAATAGACCACTGAAAATAAAACTGATAGGTTCATTTGGAAGGTTGATAGCTCCATTATTATAAACTGATAAGAAATTCATCTAATTTTTTTTCCGGATAAATAATCTTTTTTACAAAAATATTATCTCATTATCTTCCAAAATTAAAATAATCAAAATTTATTTTTGGATTGAAATGTTTTATGTCGCAATCGTACAAAAGAATAATTATTTTTGGCGAAAATAATTAAAGACTATTTTATGAAAATTGAAAAACATACAGTACCATCAGTGAGCTATACACTCTTGGTAGATGGTGAAATTGTAGATATGGCAGAAAAAGATAAACCTATGTCATTTATCCAGGGAATTGGAATGATGGTACCAGGATTTGAAAGCAACTTAGAAGGGATGTCGGCAGGTGATGAATATACCTTTGAACTTACTCCAGAAGAAGCATATGGTCCATACAATAACGAAGCCGTTGTTGAACTACCAATATCAACTTTTATGGTAGATGGCAAGGTAAATGAAAAAATGATGAGCGTTGGACAAATTGTGCCAATGCAAGACCCTAAAGGCAACCCACTAAATGGAACTGTTCTGGAGATATCAAACGAAAATGTAAAAATGGATTTCAACCATATGCTTGCAGGAAAGGTATTAAATTTTACTGGTAAGATTTTAGAGGTAAGAATTGCCACTAAAGAAGAAATCGAACATGGACACGTTCATGGCCCGGGTGGACATCAACATTAAGAGATATCTGCTAATTTAGAATTCCTTTCTTACATTAATTGACAAATAAGGCCTATTACCATAAATCTGGAAATAGGCCTTTTATAATTTAAATCACAGTCGAATTGGGTATTTACTGAATGACCTTATATATCCTTAAAAATAATGCTTAATCCGTATTACAAATTATTGGACAAATGCCTTAATTAAAAAATATACACAAATAAAAAACAAAGGATATATTACCATAGAATATGCAAATCGCATGGTTCCAGTAAAGTGACGATCTTTGACCTTCTTGTTGACAATAGCATCAATTATTAATTTAGGAATTATATGAGCAGAATTCCACAAAATTCTAAGTGCTCCCAGTATTATCTTTGATAAAATATTTCTTTTATCAGATTTATCTTCAAATTTTTCATCACGTTCTAGTGCATAAACAAGGGCCTGATCGGACTTCAATTGCTCCTTGAGATTAATTTTAAAAACCCTTCTTTTTTGGTATTCACTGTAAATCTTATCGTAATCTTCTGCTTGAATATTTAATATTAATGGCTTAATTTTTTCAGCAATATCAATAAGCAATTTTCTAAAAGCTTTGTTTTCATCTTTTGCGAATAACTGTTTATAATCTGCAACTTTGATTGGCTCACCTACACTCACCAATGTCCTTCCATGATTAAAAAAATGTGATTCGTAATGGACGCCAATAGGAACGATCTTCAAATTTAGATTGAAATCCGTAGCCGCCTCAGTCATAAATGCAATTCGTGCTATCCCTTTTTTAAATGGTCTCAGTTTATAAAATAAACTGTGGCTTCCTTCCGGGAAAATGCCCATTACTCCACCATCTAGTAAGATATCTTTTGCTGACTCAAAAATAGCTTCATTCATTTTCACGCTATTCAATCCATCTCTTTGTCTATAAATAGGAAGCATCTTAACCCCCCTTAAAAATTTATCAACTATTTTATTGCTGAATACATCTGCCCTTGTTAAAAAATAGGGATTTCGCCAGGAAACAGAATGTACAACTAGTGGATCTAATAAAGCATTTTGGTGATTAATTGCATATATCAGTGGCCCTTTAGCAGGTATATTTTTTAATCCGGTGGCGCGTAGTTTTCTAAAATACAAAAAACAAGAAACAACGATATAAAGCTTTAATGGATAATAATATAAATCACTTAGTTTCATTCATCTAATAATTGTTGGATCTGCCTTTAACATTCGGGTTTCTTTGAAGGCAAAATATTGGGATAAAATAAATCCCGATATTATGTGCCAAATTCCCCACCAGGCTGTAATCAAAGCCATTCCACCCTGACCATTAAAAAATGAAAATATGATAAGAAGACCAAGCGCAGAATTTTGAATACCTGTTTCAATAGTTACTGTTCTCGTATCCTTTACACTTATTTTCATCAATCGGCTAAAAAAATAACCGACCGCCAAAGCTAATGCATTATGAATAAGTACCAAAGCAATTATATAGTGGTAGTAAGCTAAAAACAACTCATAATTACTCGAAAAAGCCAGAACAATAATTGCAATAAGAATTAGAAAAGATAAATATTTTACCGGATTTATAATCTTTTTTGTAAGCGTGGGCAGTTTCTCTTTAAAACCAATTCCTATGACCAGTGGCAGCGCAATGGTAAATAAAACAAGCTGTGCCATTTGAAGAAAACTAATATTAACTGTTTCCATTATTTCCTCGGTATTCCCCAGCAGACTCCCCCAAAATTTGAAATTTACAGGTGTAAAAACTACTGCTAAAAAAGATGCCGCCAAAGTTAAACTTATAGACAATGCCACATTCCCATTTCCAACAGAGGAGAAAAAATTGGAAATATTTCCACCCGGGCAAGCAGCTACCAAAATCATCCCTAAAGCCAACCCAGGTAATGGGTTTGCTATCCATACCAAAAGGAACGTGAAAAATGGAAGCAAAATAAATTGGGCAATTATTCCTGTAATAGCGGGTTTCGGTTTTTTAATTAGTTCAAAGAAACTATCTTTATTTAATCCAAGCGAAACGCCAAACATGATAAAAGCTATTGCAAAATTTAGAGCTATCGTTGTGTTAGGATTCCAATTTAGTTTTACTCCATCAATTATATCGTTCTCCATAATTTGTAAAAATCAGATCTTAATATACTATTTTTTGATTTTCGACTTAAGTGATTAAATTCAATTGACATTATAGATTATTCATAAATAACTTTTACTACTTTCGCCAAATAATTTTACAATCAGATTTAAGTCATTTATTAATGAATAATATTAAACACTTTTTTAAAGCAACACTACTTTCAATTGTTCTGTTGGTGCTAAATTCAAGTAGTATTTTTGCCCAATCTAACTGGGAAGTTGGTATTCGTTTTGGCGATGATATTGGAATTGATGCTACGGTGCCACTTTCCACAAAACCCCGACTTCATTTAGCCACATATTTTGGGAATAACTTTGGAAGCAATTTTGGCCTTGCTGGATATTTCGACTGGATGTTTTCTTTGGAAGGCGGACCAAATGGCCTAAAATTTTATCCTGGCGTTGGACCTGAATTTTATTTTGGAAATGATTTTGATGTTGGAATTGCAGGTGACTTTGGAGCAGAATACTCTTTTGATTTCCCTTTGACCATCGGTTTGGATTGGCGCCCAGGATTTATGATTACTGATGGCATGGATTTTTATTCTGGTAACTGGGGATTAATAGCAAGATTTAGATTTGGAGAAGGGGTCAAATTTAAAGCCGAGTAAGGTAATATTTAATAAGATAAACATATGAAGTACAGTAAATTCAAT
>CAYREN010000084.1:0-15446 GCA_964423255.1 uncultured Roseivirgaceae bacterium
GGAACCCATAGCGAAAATAGGTCATCACGGATTCCCCAAAGAGAGAAGGCGGCGGCCAATAAACCCAGGGGAATTGAGCCAATATCACCCATAAATATTCGGGCTGGCGGGAAATTCAACATCAAGAACCCAGCTGCCCCCAAAGCGATAACCCAGGAATATAGAGCATATGCCTGCGCCCCTTCCAACCACCCTGCCAGACCCAGAAAACCAAACCCAAATAGTGTCATCCCTGCAGAAAAGCCGTCCATACCATCCATGAAATTATAAAGGTTAAGCATCCAGGCAATGGCAAGCCATGTCAACAAAAAGTTCCACAAACTCCATGGCAAAACCAACCCCCCCATAACCAATAAAGCTGCTGCAACACCATGAACGGCAAAACGTGGTAATGCAGATAATGTAATCACGTCATCCAGAAAGGAGATGGATGCAACAAGTACAGCCGTAGCAATGATCCAGGGAAGGATGTCCGAGCTATACCCCAAATAAAACAAAATACCCCATCCCAACGAAACGGCAATAAGTATTGCCACCCCTCCGGTGCGGGGTATTGGATGCTCATGCAATGAACGCGCATTTGGTGTGTCGTGGATGGAAAAAGGGCTATATTCCGACGCAAGAAGATAACTCAAGGCCCACGCAACAAAACCAGTAAAAACAAAGATAACAAATACGCTCACACCAACCTCGAAATTACGACAATTTATCCAAGATTTTTTAAACCAATTTCCTTAGATTTTTCTTGTCTAAATGCACCTTTGCCATTTTCGCTAATTGCTCATCCATTGTAATTACAGGCTTCCAACCCAATAATTTCCGTGCTTTGGAACTATCCACCAGCAATGAGCCAAATAAACGTTTTGCGATCTCGCCTTTACCTATTAATCCAGCAACAAAAATCATCATCCAAACTGGAATGGGGAAAAGAAGTGGTTTTTTACCAAAAGCTTTAGCTATTTTTTGTAGTAACTCAGTAGTAGAAACGTCTTCGTTATCAGAAATCACAAATATTTCATTCTTTGCTTTAGGGCTCTTTTGGTAGTCAGCGCAGAGGGTAATAAAGCTTACTAAATTATCCAATGCAACCAAAGAACGCTGATTATAGACAGAACCCAATGGTAAAGGGACACCCTTATTTACCCAGTACACCAAATTACCAAAATTTCCGGGCGCATTAGAACCATAAACCAAGGGTGGTCGAATAATCACTACTTCCAAACCCACTTCCTTTGCCAAAGCCAGCAGTCCCAACTCTGCTTCATACTTAGATATTGCATAAGCTCCGTGCGGGTCAGGAATAATTGATTCTGAAAATAATTGATCATTGGCACCACCAATAACACCGATTGAACTAATGAATACAAAGCGTTTAACACCCACATTAGCCGCTTGCTTAGCCAAATTTAAAGTGCTTTCCGTATTTATTTTACGAAATTCTGTCAATGGGTCAGCTACAGTTTCATTCATGATATGTACTCTGGCCGCAGTGTGAATTACAACCTCCACGCCTTTTAAAACTCCAAAACAATCTATATCCGATAAATCTCCAATGCTGACTTGTAATATATTATCAGGTAAGTCAGGCGCAATACGGCGACCAGCAGCAATAACTTCAAAACCTCCGTTGAAGAGTTCTGCTACTACAGCTTTACCTATAAAACCTGTTGAACCTGTTACAAAAATTTTCATTTGACTATTTTTAAATAAACATGAAGTAGACTAAAAAAATTAATGTCTAAAAGTAGGTCTGGATGATACTGAATCCCAAAGCATAGGGTATCTAATTGTTTAGTCCTACCAAAGTTTTACTTAAGAAAGCATTTCATTAGAAATAATATTGAAATCAACCTCTTGGGTATGATTGGATGGTATTAACTGAGCGATCAAAATTTTTTATACTTCTGTAACGCATTCAGCGCATATCCTGTAAAACACCATGCTGAAGTTACAAAACCAAGCCCTTCTATATTTCGGTATGTCTTCCAAACCTGAATTGCTGAATTAATTTTATTTCTGGAGACTGATGATGAGGCAACACGGTACTCCACCAAATCCTCATTAATACGATGAGCTACAATTCCCCGTTTCATAATATCGAGCCAGCAAGCATAATCATCATAGTAAGTATTTTTCATTTTAATCTTACCGACAGCATCAATATCAAGAACTACTGACGAAGTAACAATCGCCGTATTTCGGAGTAATTGAGAGTAATCCAACTGCTCAGGAACGTTAATCTGTCTTCCTGATATCATTCTATCTTCTGATATACGATGATAGCCAGTATACGTAAACATATATCCCTTTCCTACCATTACGTTAATTTGTTTGTCCAATTTGTCAGGCAACCAAATATCATCACTATCTAAAAATGCAATAAATTTACCCTTTGCTCGACTGATTGCATTATTGCGTGTTATTGCAGGACCCGAATTTTTTCCATTATGATAGAATCTAATTCTATCATCTTGAGCACAGTATTTTTCGACAATTTTGGCCGTACTATCTTGCGAACAATCATTGACAATAAGGAGTTCCCATTCCTGATAGGTTTGAGATAGAACGGATTCTATTCCATCATGAATAAATTTTTCCGCATTATAGGCTGGCATAATAATAGATACTAAATTTTGTTGACTCATTTTTCTCACTTTTCACAGTAAAGAGTTAAAATTGTATAAAAATTTATGCACTAGCAATATTAATCAAAGTATGAGTAATATTTTTTATATTATCAGAATTATTAACGTACAATTCACCTTCAGATGTATGATTCCAAACAGTTTGAAAATAGGGCTCAATCCCATCCGCTAATACCGGCTCTATATTTCTGATAACCTTAGGGAAATCTCTAAGAGACTCGATTCGATTTACCAACGGGCTATTTTCATAAAAGGCATTTCCCAAAACTAATACAGGCTTACCTAACATTGCAGCTTCCGCACCAGACTTGGAGTTGATTGAAACAACAGCATTTGCTTTATTTAACACATTATAATTATTAACAGATGGGGCTATCAGTTTCAAATTATCATATTTTTTCAACATAGATGCCAACCGGGTAGAATCAATTGCCCCTATCATTGCAGGGTGTTCTTTTACAGCGATATTCATTCCAGAAGGTAAGGTGCGTACTAGAAATTCGACCAATGCGAGTTGATCAAAATATTCAGGAGAGCGAAGCGTAATTGCCACATCATTAGGTACATGAAAGGGAAAATAAATAAATGTCTTACAATCACTGAGTGTTGAATATTTTTTTCTTAGGCGCAATGCATTAATAAACATTCTTATATGCAGTCCAACATAGACCCAATTATGCCCAAATTCTTGATGTTTTTTATGTATATACTGATCAAGTAGCTTTTGCATTAATCTTTTTACATTACCGATATTAGCCAATTTTTGGATAGCTTTATTATAATGGTGCTTATCTTTTTCTGGAACAACAATTGACTGTTCGCTTATAGCAGAACTAATATAATCACGGAGTTCTTGTGAAATACTCCTTTCAAGCGTAGAAGGTATATATGGTGCATATAAAGTATTTTTTAGCGTAAACAATCTACCTTTAAAAAAAGCTGGTTCCATAAAGTAATTATCAATAGAACGCTTTCTAGCGACAAACATACTTGCAAGTACCGATATAAAACCACCGAGTTCCTGTATGAGAATAACATTATCTAAATTCATAACTAGACGACTAAATACATCATCGATTGCAAGCAAGTAACTTGCAAATTTTTGATCTAATTTACGCTTATCATAGATCTTAAAGAGCAGTCTCTCATGACTTTCCCAAAAGTTGATATTATCAATATCAAATTGTAAAAAAACACTAATTAATTCATCAGCTGATAGTTTACGTATAAATGATTTTGCTATTTTAGGTATATTCTTATTTTTAATACCAACATCATCCATTAATTCACAACTCCTATCATCAAAAGAAAGGATTACAACATCATATCCACTTTTCTTCAGTGACTGGCATACATCAATCCAGAATATAGTTTGATATTCCGCGAGAGTTGTTAGAATAATTGTAGCTGTATTATTGTTTTGTGAAGTCATGAATAAACCAATTTAATTATCAAATTTAAATTTACTAAAAACTACGGAAAAAGTTTACAACTCGTCCCAATAAAAGTTTATATTTAAGATTCCAATACAATTTTTCAGAAAATTTTTTTTGGTTATCGCTGCTTTTTTCAAGAGCAATCAATTTTGAATTATGGTTTCCTGCAATCAATAGTACATTTTTATCGTCAGGCGGGTCAGTCGAATAGTTATCACAGATATAGACTTCAAAGCCACACTTTTCCAGTAATATTTTGATTGTTCCTGCACTGAAGTCCCAGATATGGGATTTCTGAAAATAATCTTTGTGTAAATATTTTCGTACACTCACAACTCTATTCACATCTGGCACTTCTAGTACTAGCAACCCATCTTTTGTTAGCATATCAAGAATCGTTTTAAGAATATAAACAGGATCGTCAGTATGTTCCAGAACATGTAGCGCTATAATCATGGAAAAACGATCCCCCCACTCAGGGGGCATTGCATCTGGATACATTCCTGAGGCGACATCAAGTTTGTAATTATCACGAGCATATTGTACAAACCCATCACTTGGGTCGATCCCATATACCTGGTACCCCTTATCACGCAGATTACGTAACAAGTAGCCACTGCTACACCCTATTTCTAGCACCGGCCCAACAGGAATATATTTGAGATACCGTTCTATTAACGCCATTTTCTTAAAAGCTCGCTCTTCCCTGGCCACCATTATAGTTTTATTCGGAACTGCGCTTCCTCTAAACTTTTTGGAAAATTGATTTTGACCATAAAATATATCTAGTTCAGGTAAAGTCATTCTTGGGGAAAGAAAAACCATACCACAATTGCAACATTCAATAACTTTTTCACCATCAAAATGCATACCACGATTAGTGATCGCTGAAAACTCTTTTCCGTTACATACAATGCATTCATCGATTTCAATCATAATTCATGACTTTTTTCTAGAAAAGTTGGCGATAGTTTATCGTTATATACGAACATTTTTACTTAATACTCCAACAGTTAGAATAAAACCTTAATAAAAACCATATTATTTTGACTGCGGCCAAAATAAAAATAATTTAGACATCCTGATTGATGGGATTCTATAAAATATAAGTAACAGAGCCATTTTCATCCAAAACGTCAATACAAAATATTGATTTAACATTCCATTATATACTGTCAATACAGCCGCATACATGATAAAGCCTGCCATCAGCATGCTCAGCAGCTTACCTTTTCGTAGTGAAGCCAGAAAAATTGCGGTAACCATGGCCATGACGATACCAAACAGCAATAAAACAGGCAAAAAGAGATAAATACCAAAAACCTCCAGAAATATTTCAGGAAACCCTCCCGCATATTGCTGACCAATATCCAATACTCTAGTCGCCTCACTCCCCAAAGAGAGCCACATTAAGTACTGAATACTTGTATTTTTTCCGGGTATTATAGGTTTAAAGAAAAGATAATCCATTGCCGTTGTAAGCTTTTCATTCTTGCTTTGCCTAACTCGATTAGTAGCCTCAACCCATAGTTCACCTTGCTGAATAAAAAGTCTTTCAACGATCCTCGAAAAAACGGTTTCGTCGGATACAGTGCGAACATTACTATATGAATTTACTATTGAAAACAGTGCTACCGAAAACCCGATAATCACAATTCCAAAAATAGCGCGTCGTTCCTGTTTACCATTATGCTGTAGGAGCCCTTGTCGCTTCAAATGAAATTCGCGTGCAAAAATCAAACTAAATGGAATTAAATAAAAGGATATAAACTTGTTAAACGCTGCAAAACGATGCCCAGTTAAAACCGCATATAAAATTATCAAACATAAAAATACAAACGCGCGGCGATCATAACGACCTGTTGATAATTTTGAATAAACTGTTTGACCGCCAAGAACGAGGGTGAAAATAGCACCATATTTAAACATATAATCATGCAGGGGCCCTGCATGATTATCAGAAAAATCAAACCGCTCAATGTGGTCAATGAGCGGAATAACTCCACCCATAAATAGCTGCGCATACAGTACTGTAAAAAACAAGAACAAAAATAAGTAGAACAAATTTTCTACATTCTGACTACTGTAAGTAGCCGCTTTCACGTTTAAATACCATGGATAACGAAAAACAAAGAACTCCAAGATTAGTAAAAAAGGCACAAGAAATACTGCGTAACAGATTATTATATATATAGAATCTATACCGGGTCCTAATATCGAGAAAAGTTGACTAGAATATACGGGACCAAACAAATCAATATAGAATACCGATTGTACCCGAAGAACCATTGATACCAGTAATGGTGCTATTGCCAAAACTAGGTAAATTCGCTTCACTAACATAATAGCCAGAATCAACCAAAAGACAAAATTCGCGCCAACCAAAAAATATGTGGCTAAAACGCCTCCCTGCTCATACACTTCTATTTCTCGCTTTTCTACTCAAAAAATAAGAATGAAAAATAATAATATAACTCACGATCGTACCTACTATTGCCAGTAATAACCAAGAAAAATTATTATCTGACCATATTACTAATGCACTTTGCAATAAGTAAAAAATAGGGACAGATACTAATAATGGGATAACTAGCATAGAAATTTCATTTATTTTATAGTGAATAAATATTTTTCGTGAGACAGATATCACTAAAGCCATATATAAAAAAATTGAACAAGAGAGTACTCCAATAGCAGCGCCCTTTAATCCATAATTAATAATAAGAAATAGCAAAACCGGTACTAATAACACTAAGGCAATGGTCCGAAAAACAATAAGGATATTGATGTTCTTGAAAGCCATTAGAGTAATAATTGGCATATTTGCTAGAGAGTAAAACATGTAGGCAATACCAAGAAATATTACGACATAATAAAGATCACTATTTTCTACGGCAGAAGGCAACCAAAGCTCCAGAATTTGGGGTGCAAAAGCAATGAGTGCAACGACTATTGGTACCAATAGTCTATTAATCGTCTGCGTATAATACTGATACATATTGGCAACAGACTTGACATCACCAGCCCCATATGTTGTAGCTAACCTTGGAAAGACCGCTGTGACTATTGGTGTTGTCAGCTTACCGAAGGCCCCCACTAACGCAAGGATTGCACTATAATACCCAAGTAATTCAAGGTTTAAGAACTTTGAAATTAACACTTTATCGATTTGAAAAATAACTGCCGCAATAATCGAAGAAACCCCCGTACCCACTGCGAATTTTTTCATGCCAGATAGTGAGCTATAATTAAAGCGCCCCGATGAGCAGTCTGATACTAGAGCAATTTTTCCTTTTACAAGCATCCAATACATTATTATCTCTACGACTGAAGTAATAAGATACCAGTTCATAAATACTTCGATACTGGAGGAAAACATCCATAACAATAATAGAGCTCCCGGGTTTTTGAACGTAGCACTGAGAACCAATGCTATATTATATGCTATATGCTTATTAAAACTTCGCAAAAGATTTTGATACAACACCACAGGAAAAGAAATACCAAGAGATATAGCAAAAAATAACGACATTATAACTAACTGATCTGATCTCAATACTTCCGTTGATACCCAATCAACTAAAAATAATTGCAATACTCCCCACACAATGAAAGAAATTATAATACCAATAATCCAGTACAAAACTTCAACCGTTGTTATAAGAGAACCAATAGGACTGTCTTTACATCCCAAACGAAATGCGACTTCACGATTAGTCGCAACAGCTAATCCAAAATCAAAAACACTTGCAATTGCTTTAATTGCAAGAAAAAGTGCAATTAAGCCATAAGCTTCAGCTCCAAGCATCGATAATAAAAATGGAATTGTAAGAAATGAGAGCATTGCTGACCAGCCTGCCCCAAAATAATTTGCGATTACATTTTTACGGGTATTCGACATAACTTGATTCAGACAGAATTTTCATACATTAAACTAACAAGAGTCGGCACATTATTTACAATCGCTTAGGAAAGATACTGAGTATTTTACAACATAAAAAACTTTACATACAAATGTTGCTATAGTTTAGGTCAACTATTTTAAATACTCAATTTGGTTTTGAACTATCCACAAATATCTGAAGTTTCTTTTCCCAAATTAATTTATCTTTTTCAGTGAAAGATTTATCATACCTTCCTAAGTAATCACCAATTTTCAACTTCCACAAGTTTGAAATTAAGGTATACCCCTTCATCCCAAGCATGATTCGAACAAAGTATTTGAGACGACTCTTCATTCCATCAAAACCCAATCTTTCAAGCATTATGGTTTCCTGAAATGCTGAATCAATATGAGCGGCAATCTTCTCTGTTGCACAGCCATCAGAATTTTCGATTATTCCAGATAAAATACGAGACCGTTGCTTATTAAATTCAGTACTTATGATTTGATTATTTTCAACCAACTCACCTACCACACTCACAAGATCCTGGTGATTATTCACGACAAATGAACCTGCCTTATATCTGGGTTGAAGAAAATGATCCATAGATGGCATCAACTCCATTTCAACCGTATGTTTATCCATTAACCAAGCTTCAATTGCCACTGTTGAGCACCGCTGGATAACAACATCACTTATATTGAGCACATCCCAAATATATTCACCTTCGACCAAATATACATCAGGGTTAATTTTTTTAAGCTCTGCTACCAACTTATGATAAACCGACACTCTTTCTGAAGGATGATACTTAATAATGATGTTAATTCCTTTTACACCTGCACAAAGAATTTTCAAACTCTCAAATATCTTCTCTCTGTAATCAAATTCATATTTTGCCAACTTTCCTGCATTACTGAACGTCTTAATTCCTTTAGCCCGTTGCCGTTCAAGATCATTTTGGAGGAAAGTAAAATTTGGCCAAAACTCCGCATTTGCAAAATTTGTAGTAACGAGGACATTCCGATTCTCTTTCGGAATAGCATAGCGTTGATAAAAATATTCTCGGCCATTGTGACAACTCCCCATTATCTTTGAATAAAAATCAAAACGACAACTCCCCAATCGTATAACTTTCTCTTCTGGCAATACATCATTTTGACAAATCGCATCCGCGATCAAATCATTCCATGCTATATACGAATCAATAAAACTAATGCCAACGTATTTATGGCTAAACAGCAACGTTTGCTCATCACTGAAGGTAATACCTTCTGTAGGAAGAATAACAATCTTAACTCCCTTACTATGCAAATACTGTGCATATTGATTTACATCGGGAGTGTAAAGATTATTATAAATAACCATATCTGGCTTGAAACTTGGAACAAACAAACGTTCCTCATTCAAGCGAACTAACATAACCTTATGACCATACTTTTGTTCCAAAAGCATTTTTAGAAAAGTATTTCCTGGAAGGTCTCTCCATTTATGATCTGTTATTACAAGTATATGAGCCATATGAACCATTAAGTTAGTAGATAAATATCATATTTTAATGCCTTAATTTTATAAAACACGGATTCGTTTTAATCTATATTAATATTTAGTTAGTAATAGTTGCATACTCTATATAAGACCAATCATGAATGAGTAACACAAGATATTAGTTCTCAAAACAAAACCATGTTGAGTGAAATCATTATTATTGTGACCTTCAAAACTTCTTATATTACTCTATAGGTAAAAGACTTGCACTAAGTAAGTATAAAAACTGAAAACTTAGGTAGCAACTAGTTCCAGTATTTTTCGATTGAAAATACGGGTCTTTTCTCGACACTCTTTCCGAATGAATTTTAAACGTTGTACTTCCTCCCTTCTATTGTCCAAAATATCATGCACCATACGATCCAGGGAATTAGCAAGATTTGGATCAGCTATATCGACAATACGATTAGATAACCCAAGTGCACTCATAAAACCTTTTACTTTACTATGACTAGTAAGTGCAATCGTGGGAGTATGCAAACCAACACCACAAATCACTGAGTGCCCTCTCATTCCAATTACAAGTGATACTTTTGTATAAACATCAAAAAATGTCTGCGCCGCGCAAGCACCTCTTTGAATACCTGTAGAGTTAAAACTAAAACGACTGAAACCTTTATTGATATTGTCTACAAACTTTCCTGTAACTGTATAATCCCTCACCAGATGAGGACACAATATATAATTAACATCCCTCTTCTTTGCAACGCATTCCAATGCTTTACCCAAGTTTTTAAATTGCTGTAGCTGTCTCCATTCAAGCACTCGCTTTCCCACAACTGGTACATATCGCCAGAGGCCTGCGGAGAATCTTGAAAAAGGATTATCGCCAGCAATTTGGACAAGAATGTTATCTTTTCCCTGTAGTATTTCGGGGTGATCAGTGTCTGCAGTCGGCACATACATCCCCGGGTCAGGTACTTCAATAATACCACCAGCATCAGTCCCCAATACGTCTTGTAAGCGAGCCAAGGAACCATCGTTGCGAACCGAAAACATCATATTAGATTGCGCGGTCACATATTTTATATGGCGTCGTAGCTTGCCCAAATTCCAATAAATTTGTTTATCAAACAAATTGTAGCCTACCGCATAAAATACAACAGGAACTACTATTTTTTGCAATAAATCATAGGGCAGATCAAAACCCATACCTGCATTTCTATCTCCCCTACCACCGTCGAGCATTCCACCTCCACCGACTAGTAAAAGATTACAACTGGTATTAATTTTATCGACAAGAGCTTGATCATACCTTTTGTTCCCCCAATAATTTTGATACTCCATGAGGCAATCAGGTATAAATTCAACAGGAACATTCCAGTCTTCACGAATAGTTTGGTGTATTCCTGATATTAGTGCTCCATCACCTATATTGGTTGTATGCGTGGCTATATGCCATATTCGAATCATAAGTTTCAATCACTAATTTTGTAACAGTTTTCGTCGTATCTGACAATTATTTTTCCCATAACAGAGAAGTTATTCTAGCTAATTGAAGACACCTGTCGTGGTTTAAACATCTGCATCTTTCATAAAAAATCTCTCAAGGCGCTGTAGGGCGACCCATGCACCTTCGCCATTATTTTTATGTCCCTGCCATATTTCCGGTATGAATGTAGCCTCTGGCATCAGTTCAATAGCTAAAGTTACAAATGCGGGCCAATCAACTTCACCATCAGCAATCTGGATACCTTCACCATCAACCCCTGTAGCATCCGCCAAATGCAAATGTGCCGTGTAAGGCGCTACTTTTCGAATAAAATCGGTGAATGACCAACCACCATGATTACAAGCAAGTTTTGAATGAGATATATCAAAGCAAACTCTCATCGAATTTTTCTTACAAAATTTAATAATGCTTTCCGAATCAACAAATAAATTATGGAACTGTTGTCCGCCAAAATGCCATGGAAATGGAGGCATTGTCTGTGGAATAATTTCAACGCCATTCATGTCTAGCTCGAGAAGACTATCTTCAAGTACTTTGTACAACTCATCAAATCGAGAAGATTCAATATGGCTATCACAGCTAAATCCTCCCACATTGGTAACAATGCAAGTAGGCTCTGAGTTATTAAATAATTCAGATAACTCTCTGGTGATATTGATCACTCTTTGCATTTCAACAATTGAGCGTTTACGATAAGCATCATCCAGAGAGCATAAATCTAGGGTATGATCCCCTTTAAACAGTTCAGGGCTATGTACAACTAAGCCAATATCTAGAGGTTCCTTGATATACTCTTTGAAATTGATTTCCATATCTTTATAGCTAAGATGAATTTCTAAAATATCCATGTTGGACATCTCTAACATCTGTTCCAAATCATGATAACGTACGGGTATACCCCATTTATGAGGGAACTCATAGTTCTTTGCCTGCGTACGATCATCATCTAAGTCACTGGAAAAAAAGAAATCACCTGCCTTCTTAGCTATGGGTAATACACAACCAATCAAGTTATCTCTTCTATTTGGTTGTAGACCTTGACCAGGGCTTCTTACCTCAATCATGTCCTCTGTTATTTTAACACCTGCTTCGATATCCACTATTGCAACAAGACTTTTAGCCAAATTTTCCCTATTCATCATCTCTCCCTGAGTCAGTTTTCGCTCATCAATAGTGCCCAACGCTTCTTCAACCTGGCGTATACCGATTACCATTCCGGCAAATTCGTTGGGTAACAAGCTTACTTTATGGTCATTACCTTCCATATTACGATCAAGGGTAAAGTGTTTTTCGACCACTTTTGCACCAAGGGAAACAGCTGCGATTGCAACATTGATATCGCGCTCATGCCCAGAATAACCGACCAAACAACTACCTTGTTTTTTCAAATGAAGCATGTATTTAAGATTAATATCTTTAAAAGGGGCAGGATATGTGGAATTACAATGCAAAAGTATAAAAGGGGTTCCCAAACCTTTAAGTATATTTATGCCATCGAGAATTTCTCTCTCGGAAGACATCCCCGTAGAACAAATAAGAGGTTTATGAGTCCGCCCAATCGCTGACATAAGTCCATAATTAGTGAAATCTGCAGAAGAAAGCTTATACCCTTGCAGCCCATAATTTTCGAGTTTAGCTAGAGACTCTTCATCCCAGGGAGTACAAAGCGGAATTATTCCTTTCGTATGACAATAATTAAATGCTTCAAACAGCTGTTCATCGCTCATTTGGAATTTAGACAATAAATCAAGCGTATATTGTGCCCCCAAATCTGCACTAGCATCTACGACACTACCGCAATTTTTATAAAGATGAGTCATACTACGCATCTGAAACTTGGCACAGTCTGCGCCTGCAGAAACCGCTTCATCAATAAGTATTTTTGCGCGATCAAGACTGCCATTGTGGTTATTCCCAATTTCAGCAATAATAAAGGCTGAAGATTTTTCGCTAATGATTCGACCAGCTATTTCAATTTCCGTATGATGTCCAAAAGCAACGGCCGCCATTCTTTTATTTGCATCAACCAGCGGGATTGCGGTATATTTTTCATCAAGCAGTTTCCGTATATCTTCAGGCCTATCATCCACGTTAGCCCGACGAATGTTTGTGTTCATTACGGTATGAATGGGTTTTTGAAGATCAATATCTGGAGTGCTAATAAGCCAGCGGCGCAGATCACCATCAGACAGGGCACCCTTCAGACTACCGGATTCTGATACTACAAAAATAAGTCGCTCCTTGTTTGCACTAATTTTATTCAGCGCACTTAAAATCGTATCCTCTGAAAAAACTACGTACTTCGAAAAATTCTTTTCAATAATCATAATTTTCCCATTTTCGTAAGTAGTTCTTCGACGGCATCCCAGTCACTAGGCTCATCAATTTCCAACATTGTCTCTTCTGGCATCTCAAATATGCCAATTTCCCCACCAAGTCGACACTTGTATTTTTCCAACACGGCTCGTTTAGTTAAATAAAAAGCGCCATTTTCCATAAAAGTACCCTTAAAATCCTGGCGCCGCGGACGGGATAAAGGATCATAGTTTATGGCAGTCCCATTATCATTCCAAAAAAAACGCTTTACTCTCACTGCACTAAGCATTGATTGCAATTCACTACCAGAAAACTGTTTGACCGCATCTTCAAGATGTTCAGAGCTTAACAATGGAGATGTTGCTTGAATAGTTGCTAATACATCAAAATCAACATTTTCAGCAAAATGTAGCATCACAGCCTCTGTCGATGTATTGTCAGTTGCTATTTCAAAAGGCCGTTTAATTATCTTTATACCGAGATTCAACTCACCAACAACCTGGGAAATTTCGTCTGAGTCGGTAGATACATATACATGACTAATAGCTCTACATGCCGCTGCACTTTCAATCACCCAAGCACATAACGGTTTTCCAGCAATGGGCCTGATATTTTTTTTTGGTATCCCCTTTGAGCCACCACGAAGAGGTATAAGAGCAACAATATTTGACATAAATAAAACCTTCTAACATATACAAAATATAACCGTTATTAAAAATCAAATTTTATTTTTAATAATCGTTTCTATATAGTCTCTAATTGAAAATTTTGCTGACCATCCAAGCGCTTCAGTTTTTGATGTAACAACATCAGCTGTCATTCTATTACCTTTCCTTTCAGGTAACATTTCTATTTCGGAGCCAAACATTTGAGCAATTTCAAGTATTGAATATGATTCCTGGTTTCCAATACCAAATTCATCACCATATCCATTTTCTCCAACCACAACCAAGCCATCAATAATATCATTTATATGCGTAAAATTACGCTTTTGAGTACCCGGTAAAACAACTGTCAACTTTTCACCAGATAAATATTTTTTTTTAAACAACGCAATTAAAGTAGCGTACTTCCCTTCTGAAATTTCTCTATATCCATATACATTATAAAAATATGTAATGGCATATGGAACATCAAACCACTGTCCGTAATTTTCAACCAATTCAGTATTTGATGCTTTAGTCCATGCATATGGACTTTGTGATCGCCCTAGTCCACCATCTCCAAATTTTGTGCTAGATCCTGCATAAATAATTTTAGCACTTGTTTTTTTACAAAATTGCAATACAGAAAATATCCCATCCTTATTAGAACGCCAGACCTGTTCAATATCATCAAAACTTTGTTCCACTCTAGAGTATTCACCCAAATGATAAATGTAATCCGGTTCAAAAGTTATCAAATTTCCAATATCCCTTGTATCTCCTTTTACGTATGTAACGTTTTCAACATGATTACTCTCAGAACCTATAGAATAATTATCTAACGAATAAACTTTATTGTCTTTATTTGCAGATAAACGTTGACACAAATGCGATCCAATAAATCCAGCACCACCAGTTACTAATATTACTTTCATAAGAATTATTTTATTCCCGTCCTATTGAATAATAAGTAAACTCTACACCATGCATTTGGTCACGATCATAACTGTAGCTCGGGATCACCTTCAAATCCATTTCCAGGTAGTGCATATTGGTATCGGTAGTTTCCAGTTCACCCCGTGCAGAGGGTTTTATCTCTTGTGCGATACTTACGACTTGATTGTCGTAAAAATACAAGCCAGTGATAGCATCGCGAAATTTTGATTTTGTGCTTTTTTTTTCAAGGCTGATGGCCCTGTTATTTTCATCAAACTCGACGGTGCCATAACGTTCAAAGGTATTCACGGGATATGCAAACATTGTGGCACCAGTTGTCTTTTTTGCGGTGCCTCGTACCAGCCCTACCAGATTGTGTCCGTAGAAAGTATTATCGGCCAAGACCAAAGCGCATGCGTCATCACTGATAAAGTCTTTACCGAGAATAAAGGCCTGTGCCAAGCTGTCAGGGGATGACTGGACTTTATAACTAATATTTAACCCCCATTGCCTTCCGTCACTTAAAAGTTGCTCGAAGCGTGGGGTATCCTGTGGAGTAGAGATTAGCGATATATCTCTGATCC
>CAYREN010000085.1:0-15365 GCA_964423255.1 uncultured Roseivirgaceae bacterium
AATAATCCATAGAAAATGAAAAAGCCTCAATTTGCATTGAGACTTTGATGAATAATTATTTCACACAAATTTAGTATTAAAACCCATACCCTACAAAATCCCATATTTGAAAAATGGTAAGAATAGCAATTTGACAAAAACAAATGTTAAGTATTTCTCAAGTCCATTATTGAGTCAACATATTATTTGATTTTCTGAATGAGAATAATGGCTTCAAGAGATGAAAAATTTTAATTTTTACAAAAAAAATCAATTCAATCCTTTAATTTTGTGCCCCATAAGTTTTACACTAATATTTTTTTAATTTATGGGTCAAGTTAAGTACATTTTTGTTACCGGAGGCGTTACTTCTTCCTTGGGTAAAGGTATTATTTCAGCTTCTTTAGGGAAACTACTCATTGCGCGAGGCCATCGGGTTACTATTCAAAAGTTTGATCCGTATATCAATATTGACCCAGGGACATTAAATCCGTATGAGCATGGAGAATGTTATGTAACTGAAGATGGTGCAGAAACGGACCTGGATCTTGGCCATTACGAACGTTTCTTGGCTGCAAATACCAGTCAAAAAAATAATGTCACGACAGGAAGAATTTATAATAATGTAATAACAAAAGAGCGAGATGGAGTGTTCCTTGGCAAAACTGTACAAGTAATTCCACATATCACTGATGAAATTAAAAGAAGTTTCCTCGCTCTTGGACAGAATGGAGATTTTGACGTTATCATTACAGAAATTGGAGGTTCGGTTGGAGATATTGAGTCATTACCATTTATAGAAGCAATTCGTCAGACAAAGTGGGATCTTGGTCATGAAAATTGCATAGTGATCCATCTTACGTTAATTCCTTATTTGAAGGCTGTTGGAGAATTAAAGACCAAACCTACTCAACATTCAGTAAAAAAATTGCTAGAGTCCGGGATACAACCCGATATACTTGTGTGTAGATCTGAACGTCCTATCAACAACGATATCAGGAAAAAACTTGCCCTCTTTTGTAATGTTCCTATACACAGCGTGATTTCATCAATTGATGCAGAAACGATTTATGACGTTCCTTTGCTGATGAGAAAAGAGAAACTGGACGAAAGAGTATTGGAGTTATTCAATATACCAATTGGTGAAGAGCCAGGTCTGGAAAATTGGAAAGAGTTTCTTGGGAGACTAAAGAATCCAACTAAAGAAGTCAATGTTGCTTTGGTAGGAAAGTATGTAGAACTCCATGATGCTTATAAATCAATTGCAGAATCGTTTATTCATGCCGGAGCCAGAAATGAGTGTAAAGTAAACGTGAGCTGGATTTCTTCTGAAGATATAAATGATGAAAATGTCTCAGACTTACTAACAGGGCATGACGGTGTGTTAATTGCTCCCGGATTTGGAGAAAGAGGCATAGAGGGAAAAATAACTGCTGCAAAGTATGTTAGAGAAAATAAAATTCCTTTTTTCGGAATTTGTCTTGGCCTGCAAGTAGCGGTAATCGAATTTGGAAGAAATGTGCTTGGTATAAAAAAAGCTGCTTCCACAGAAATTAATCCCAAATCAAAGGAACCCATAATTGATCTCATGGAGACTCAAAAGAAAATTACCAAAAAGGGTGGAACTATGCGATTAGGTGCGTATCCTTGCAGGCTGAAAAAAGAGACGAAGGTTTTTGATATGTATGGGGCTGAAGAAATATCTGAACGACACAGGCATCGTTATGAATTCAACAATGCCTATTTAGAGAAATTTGAAAAAAATGGAATGGTAGCTGCAGGTATCAACCCTGACTCTAATCTTGTTGAAATAATGGAATTAAAAGATCATCCCTGGTATATAGGAACACAATTTCACCCCGAGTTAAAAAGTAGAGTAATAGATCCTCATCCTTTGTTTGTAGGCTTTATAAAAGCAGCAATTGACTACAGGACTGAGGAGGAAAAAGAATAGAAGTTAAGCTTTAATTATAATGGATAAGAATCAGGCAGTTGGATTTGTTTTAATGGCCGCACTGCTTATGGTGTGGTTCTATTTTTTTGCACCTGAACCACCAGTGCAAGCCCCAGAAGCTGTTGAAACCGAAAATACCATCGGTTCTCAGCCTAGTCAGTTGAATAGTACAAGTTCAGAAATAAAAGAGGAAATTGTTAATGAACCTGCAAGTGAATTGGATAGCTCCAGTTTGATTGGCAAAAATGTTGGTGTCTTTACAGCTGCAATATCAGGACAAGAAAAAGAAGTCATTCTCGAGAACGAATTGATAAAAATAAATTATTCAACAAAAGGAGGCCTGGCTAAAGTAGTTGAGTTAAAGGAATATGATAATTATCAATTTTCTGGCAATCTAGTAATTTTAGATGAAGAATCCAGCAAACTACAATATCTGATCAGTACAGCGTATGGAGATATTGATCTTGCAGAATTGTACTATAAATCAGAAAGAAGAAATGATGGGGATACAACTCAACTTATTTTTACAGCCAATTTGGGTAATAACAAGTACATAAAACATATTTATAGATTAGCACCAAATAGCTATGCTGTTTCTCATCAATTTTTGATTTACGGTTTGGAAAATGATATTTCTGGAGGCAAAGTAATTATGCTTTGGAATAACAATCTCAAACGCCTTGAATCAAATTTAAAGTACAGTAGAAACTATACTGCCATTAACTACTGGCTTACTTCTGGTGATATGGACGATTTGAGCTCCAGTTCAGCTGACAAAGATGAGGTAGTCTTATCAGAGCCTATAAATTGGTTTTCATTTAAACAAAGATTTTTTACTAATGGATATGTATTTAACAAACCTGTTTCCACAGGATATTTTTCGACTGAATACAACGAGCTTGACACAGTCACCATAAAGTATTGTCAGGTAAAAATCGATATCCCATTAGGCAATTTCAGAGAAGATGCTGGCGTAAATACAAACTATTATGGGCCAAATAAGCTAAACATATTGAAAAAGATAGCTCCGGGATTCAAAGAAAATTTGGAACTTGGATGGCCTGTCATAAAATGGATAAACAGGTATGTGATCATTACTATATTTACTTTTCTAGAAAAATACATTGGAAGCTATGGACTCATCATAATTATTCTTGTTTTCATCATCAAGTTATTCCTCTCTCCACTAACGTATAAATCGCACATTTCGATGGCGAAAACTAAGGCCCTAAAACCTGAGCTGGATGAATTGAAAAAGAAATATGGTGATGATGCTCAAAAAATGCAAAGCGAGCAGATGAAGCTTTATTCCCAAGTTGGTGTCAACCCATTGAGTGGTTGTATTCCGATGGTGCTTCAAATGCCTATTTTATTTGCCATGTTTCAGTTTATCCCCAATGCCATAGAAATGCGGCATAAGTCATTTCTATGGGCAGAAGATTTAGCAACTTACGATTCAATACTTTCATGGAGTGGTGAAATTCCTCTCATCAGTAGTATTTATGGAAATCATGTGAGTTTATTTACATTATTGATGACGGTATCTACAATTCTATATACATGGATAAACAGTCAATCGACAGCTCAAATGCAAGGGCCGATGAAATCCATGCAATACTTTATGCCGGTAATATTTATGTTTGTACTTAACAGTTTCCCGGCAGGATTGACGTTCTATTATTTCGTTTCAAATATTGTTTCTTTTGCCCAAATTGCAGTCATAAGAAAATTTGTTGATGATACAAAGATCAGAGCAATACTGGATGAGAATAAATTAAAAAATAAGGATAAGAAAAAATCTAAGTTTCAGGCCAAACTCGAAAATGCAATGAAAGCCTCGAAAGATACCAAAACAAAAAAAAATAAAAAATAATATCTCCTCTAAAAAGTAAGTAATAAACAATTGAAATCACTAATATGAAATTGGTGATTTTTTTGTGTTGAATTGTGTGAAATCAGCAATGTTTTTATTCAACTCGACAAGCACAATTTGTAAAAAAGTAAAATGTCAAAGTTTTGAATTAAACTTATATCTTTGCGAGACATTCTTCATTTTTTTGAATAATGTTATATGGATTATAGCATCTCAATAATATTGAAAATATCCATGTTGTGTGTAGAGAAAATAATGACACATTTTTTACGATGAGATGCACTTTTTTTTTAATCATAAATGAACAGAAATTCTATAAATGGGTAAAATCATTGCAGTAGCCAATCAAAAAGGTGGAGTTGGAAAAACAACGACAGCAATAAATTTATGCGCAAGTTTAGCGGCTTTGGAATTTAAGACGCTGATTGTAGATGCAGACCCACAGGCAAACACAACCTCTGGAGTTGGTCACAATCCCAGGGAAGTCCAAAACAGCATATATGAATGCATGGTAGATGGGATTGATGCAAAAGACTGTATTCTTGATACTGAAATTGATTACTTGTACGTTTTGCCTTCACATATTGATTTGGTTGGAGCAGAAATAGAAATGGTCAATATAGAGAATAGAGAGGGGAAAATGTTAATTGCACTAGAGCCAATAAAAGATGATTATGATTTTATAATCATTGATTGCTCGCCTTCTTTGGGTTTGATCACGATTAATGCTCTTACCGTAGCAGATTCAATAGTGATACCTGTTCAATGTGAATATTTTGCGCTGGAAGGACTGGGAAAATTATTAAATACAATTAAAATAATTCAATCAAGGTTGAATAAAAATCTTGAAATAGAGGGCATATTACTCACTATGTATGATGTGAGGTTAAGGCTTTCAAACCAAGTGGTTGAAGAGGTAAAAACGCATTTTAAGAATATTGTTTTTGATACACTGATTCCTCGAAATATTAAATTGAGCGAATCCCCTAGTTTTGGGATTCCTGTAATATCTCATGATGCCGATAGCAAAGGGGCCATAAGCTATCTGAATCTTGCAAAAGAAATTTTGGCTAATAATAACTTAGTGAAATAATTGACATGGCTGATAAAAAACCTAAAAGGAGAAATGCTTTAGGGCGTGGATTAGGTGCTCTTTTGTCTGATGCTCCGGAGTCAATTCCAGCAAGAAGAAGCTCTGTAGAAGTGAAAACTGTAAGTTCTATTCATGAAATAGACCTGTTGAATATTGAAGTAAACCCGTTTCAACCAAGAACCCAGTTTAATGAAGATACACTTTCTGAGCTAGCAGAATCTATAAAGGTTCAGGGCATTATTCAACCAATTACCGTAAGAAAACTTTCTGAAAGGAAGTACCAACTTATCTCAGGTGAAAGAAGATTTCACGCATCAAAGCTTGCCGGACTTTTGCGTATTCCTGCCTACGTTCGAACTGCCAATGATCAGCAAATGCTGGAAATGGCCTTGATAGAAAATATTCAGCGTGAAAACCTAAATTCAATAGAAATTGCGTTGAGCTACCAAAGATTGTTATCGGAATGCAAATTACGACAAGAAGATCTTGGTGATCGTGTTGGCAAAAAGAGATCGACAGTAACCAACTACCTACGGTTGCTCAAGTTGCCACCAGATGTGCAAGCAGGAATTCGCGATGCTAAAATTGGAATGGGACATGCACGTGCCCTTGTCAATATAGAAAATATAGATCATCAACTCGAAATATATAGACAAATTGTAAAGGAAGATTTATCTGTCAGAAGAGTAGAGGAGTTAGCGAAAAATATTAAAAACAATGTTTTTCAGCCGGGTAGTAAAAAGCCATCTGATAACTCAAAGTTGAGCTTTGAGTTGAAACAAGTGCAGGATAAGCTTTCATCTCATTTTGGAAGTAGAATTTTGATTCATAACGACAATAGCAATAAAGGAACTATTAAAATTCCATACCTATCACACGAAGACCTGAATAGAATCTTAGAAATTCTGGATATATAATTCCCATGAAACGAAAATTCTTTTGCGTTTTTACTACTATTTTCATTTTATACTTTTCTTCAATTATCAAAGCTCAGGAAGCATTGGATACTGTGGGTGTTTATACCGATAAGCAAGATACCCTGATTTTGGAATCCAACGAAGTAATAGAAATTGAAATAGAAGTTGACACACTGGAAAACAGACCAAATACAGCCGCTTTATACTCAGCAGCTCTGCCCGGTCTGGGTCAGGCTTACAATAAAAAATATTGGAAAATTCCACTGATTTATGGTGGAGGCTTGGTGATTGGATATTTTATTAATTTCAATCACAGATTGTACAAGCAATATCGTGATGGCTTGATCGCTATCATTGATCAGGATGATCGCACCCAGCCATTTGACCCTAGTCTTGATCAGAAATTTTATCAACGAAATGTTGATTACTGGAGAAGAAACAGAGATTTATTGATGATAGGGACATTGTTGTTTTATGCAATGAATATTATTGATGCTCACGTAGATGCTCACCTCGAGCTTTTTACGATTGATGATGACATCAGCCTGAATCTTGAGCCAAGCTTAAATCAAACTGCCATGCAGACTAACGTAATAGGACTTTCATTAAAACTAAGATTTAACTAATGAGAATATTAATACTAGGATACGGAAAGATGGGGAAGATAATTGAAGAAATCGCAGAAGATCGCGGACACACCATCGCTCACAAAATTAACATTAACAACACTCAGGCTCTTAAATTTATTGATAGTAAAGACATTGACGTGGCAATAGAATTTAGCCAGCCTGACGCAGCATTCGAAAATATAAGTTACTGTCTCACCAACAACATTCCCGTACTCTGCGGTACTACAGGATGGTTAGATAAAAAACCAAAGGCTGATGAACTTTGTAAGGAAAATAATGGTGCATTTTTTTATACCTCCAATTATAGTTTAGGAGTAAATTTATTTTTTAAACTCAATGAGATTTTAGCTCAAATGATGGAGCAGCACCCCGGATACAAATCTGAGATGTTAGAAATTCATCATACCGAAAAGCTGGACTCACCTAGTGGTACTGCCATAACCCTTGCCGAAGGGATTATCAACAATCTATCTTCAAAATCCAGTTGGGTTAATGAGCCATCAGATAAGGAAGAGGTATTGCCAATTATCTCAAGGAGAGAGCCAAATGTCCCTGGGACGCATACTATAAAGTACATTTCAGAAATTGATGAGATCGAGATTACTCACACGGCAAAAAATAGAACAGGATTTGCACTGGGTGCTGTACTTGTTGCAGAATGGATATTAGACAAGAAGGGTGTTTTATCTATGAATGATTTCATGAAATTTTAAATAAATTATATTCCTTATAGTTAAACAATTAAATTTGTGCGCTTTAAAACCAAAAGATAAAAATGAAATTTGATTTTTTTAATAATAAGAAAGAGGAAAAAGAGGGCGAGCAACAAAAATCTGTAGTAAGAGAGTGGGCGGATGCAATTTTATTTGCAGTAATCGCAGCCACTATTATCAGATGGCTGTTTTTAGAAGCGTTTACAATACCAACCCCTTCGATGGAAAAATCACTTCTAGTAGGTGATTTTTTATTTGTGAGTAAAATTCACTATGGGCCCAGGACACCAAAGACACCAATACAAATGCCCTTAACACACCAAAAAATTTGGGGAACAAATATTCCTTCTTACGTAGATTGGATTCAATTGCCACAGTTTAGATTACCCGGGTTTACATCAATCAAGCAAAATGATGTCGTTGTCTTTAATTACCCTCCGGAATTGGAATATCCGGTTGACCTGAAAACAAATTATATAAAAAGATGTGTGGGATTGCCAGGCGATTCTTTAAAAGTAGTAGATACTCAAGTTTATATTAATAATGTGGTACTTGAAAATCCTGAAAAAATGGAGTTTCGTCGCAATATTGTTACAAATCAAGACATCAAAGAACGTGTTTTCAGAAAGTATGATATAACTAACCATGAGCGAACAAACTATGGTTATATAGCCCATACTACCTCTGAAACTGCCAGAGAATTTGAAAAATTGCCATTTGTTGATAAAGTAGAAATCTTGAAAATGAGTCCCGATCAAGTTAATCCACGGGTATATCCAAAAAATAGCCAACTTTTTGAATGGAATGAGGATTTTTATGGATCTATATGGATTCCAAAGGAAGGAGTAACTATTGACCTAAATGAGATAACAATTGCTTTATACAAAGATGTAATAGAAAATTATGAACATAATGATGAGGTTGAACTAAAGGATGGGAGATTATATGTTGACAGAGAAGCAATTTCAAAATATACATTTAAGCAGGATTATTATTTTATGATGGGAGACAACAGGCATAATTCTGAAGATTCGAGATTTTGGGGATTTGTTCCCGAAGACCATGTTGTTGGCAAGGCCTTCTTTATTTGGTTATCTCTTGATAAATATGAAACATTTTTTAGTAAGGTTCGCTGGAGCAGATTTTTTAATTTGATACATTAAATTGGTGATAGATAAACTTTTGACTACTACAATTTATAAGAACTTATATCTATTTCCAGAGCGCCAATAAGCAATTCTGCCTTTATTTTTAGTGGGATTCGAAATTTATCATCTGACACCCATACCTTAAGGGGGTTTTTCCCTCTGAAAAATGCATTGGGAGGTATTATTGGTGACATGATAAAAGAGTTAAATTCTCCTATTTTAGTTTTGAGCTTTTTCCTGCCCATAAATTTTACTTTAATATGATATGTAGTATCATCAAAAAAACCCATTACAGTAAAAATCTGATCAATTCTCATCGTATCAAAATCATAAGTTCTCAGATAATAATACCCACTCACAATGTCTTGGATATTAGGAGGGATGGCTATTTTGTCTTTTTTCATCAGAGAACTATCAACCTTATTTAATCTATTGACCAATGCTACATTATTATCATGGTCAAATTCAATCACTTCTTTCTTGAGGTATTTTCCTTCTTTGATACTTTGGTAAAACATTTGTGAAACAACTGCAGAGGTATCGAGGTATGTACCCCAGTTATCTCTGACGGAAGATACCATATCAAAAAAACCTTTTGTCCTTCCATACACATCAATTTTATAGCATGCTCGATTGTTGATTGTGTATATGTTTTTGTCCATTTGCAAAATGGCCTCGCCGGCATTGATAAATCCATAATGAACCCTGTACTCGATGCGCTCTCCGGGGATTAAACATTCCTGATCAATAATTCGGTATGACTTATTTTCTCCAAATCCGAACAAATAAGGCATTACAACCAAAATTAACCAGAAGGAAATATTGTCAAAAGTTATGTTATTCAATTTGTAATTGAGCATCAATACCTAGATTAAAGAGATGGATATTTCAATTTGTAATCTGCCAGCATATCTTTGATATCCCCATTATAAATTTGGTCAAGTTCGTTTTCTAATATCTCCAGATCACCTCTATACCTCAAATACGACATGAAGAAAGTATTGTTTGGTTTCATCTTGCGGTAATGATCAATAAATATTTTTTTGTTTTTAATTTCCAACGAATCTATTGAGTTAATGATTTTATTGATCGCATTGTTTTTAATTTTCAGCTTATCTTCCAATGATTGATTATTTTTCATTGATTTGTAAATATTTTCTAAATATAAAGCTCCTTTTAAGATATGTTTGCTTAGCATGTTTCTGTTTTTCCAGGAATTTTGGTATTTCGTCAGCATCTCGTTTTGCTTACCGTACCTGGATTGCAGGTATTGCTCGGCCCCCTTAATTCCAATAAATGTCGCCAGGTTTTCATTAAACCTAACACTATCTTTCACAAACAAAGTGCCATGTGTAAGTTCATGAATAATTAATTCTGCAAAGCCTGGCTCATCGTCATTGAGCATGTTTGATAAAATAGGATCTTGAAACCAACCTAAAGTTGACCAGCCACCTGCAGTTCTGATGTTTGTATCAAGATCCTCGGATTTTAATTTGGCTTCCAATTCAATTGCAAGCTGTTTATCAAAAAAACCTTTATAGGAAAATGTTCCGATAAACGGAAATTTCCATTCCTTGGGTTTTAGTTCAAATTGCTCACATGCAGTGACAACAAACATGAGCTCCTTTCCTTTCTGATTGTATACTGTCGAATAGTTTTTAGAATAATTAATACTTAAAGAATCAAATGCAAATGATTTTATATCATCAACTAATCTGAGATTAACCTTGAGGGAATCTGGAAACCCAGGGTCATTTAGCACTTCGTCAATTGGCTTTGCATTGTTCACGATTTCTAATTGACCTTTACCTTGGCTTAGTCCGTAAAAAATAAATTCATAATTGATTAATGAAAATGCAATAGCAAATAGTATTATTGATACTGATATTTTTTTAAATATTGACATTAAAAAATGTATTTTTCAAGATGTTAATTATAATTAAAAATGATGATTAGATTACTTCTCAAAGAATAAAAAATATTTTTTGTGTCTGCAGCTATCCAAATCATTATTCTCTAAAACTGGTTTTGATATTGAACTTTGAAGTCTTATTTTCACATCCCGTAAATATAAATAATACTTGTAAATGAGCGATAATAAGGAAAAACTAAAAGCGCTTCAGCTTACCATAGAAAAGTTGGATAAAGCGTATGGAAAAGGCACAGTGATGAGGCTAAGTGATGAGCGTGTAATGGATATTCCTGCAATTCCAACAGGTTCATTGGGTCTTGATATAGCTTTAGGAATCGGTGGAATCCCAAGGGGTAGAGTGATAGAAATATATGGCCCTGAATCATCAGGTAAAACAACCCTGGCTATGCATTGTATTTCAGAAGCTCAGAAAAAAGGTGGGTTGGCTGCCTTTATTGATGCCGAACACGCATTTGATAAACTGTACGCAGAAAAGTTGGGAATTGACACAGAAAACTTATTGATTTCACAACCGGACAATGGTGAGCAGGCTCTGGAAATTACAGAACACCTTATCAGATCGGGAGCCATTGATATTATTGTAGTTGACTCTGTCGCTGCTCTTGTACCTCGCGCAGAGCTGGAAGGAGAAATGGGAGATAGCAAAATGGGACTACAAGCCAGATTGATGTCGCAAGCTTTAAGAAAGCTCACAGGTGCTATAAGTAAAACCGGATGTTCCTGCATATTCATTAACCAATTGAGGGAAAAAATTGGTGTTATGTTTGGAAACCCAGAAACAACAACAGGAGGTAATGCCCTCAAGTTTTATGCTTCTGTTCGATTGGATATAAGAAGAATAGGTCAAATAAAAGAAAGCGCTGATAGCATTTTGGGTAATAGAACAAGGGTGAAAGTAGTTAAAAATAAAGTCGCCCCTCCATTTAAAGTTGTTGAATTTGATATCATGTATGGACTGGGAATTTCTAAAAGCGGTGAAATTCTTGATATTGGTGTTGAATTGGAAATTATTCAAAAAGCCGGTTCGTGGTTTTCATATGACGGCAATAAACTTGGTCAGGGCAGAGATTCTGTAAAAAGATTAATAGAGGATAATCCTGAATTGATGGAAGAGCTTGAGTTAAAAATAAAGGAAAAAATTAATCCAAAAGAAAAGAAAGAAGGCAAATAGCTACAACTCATATCTAAGCTTTGGGTTGTAATCAGACAATGATTCATGCCTACAACCTAATTGCTTCGCCTATATTTTATCGAATCAACTTTTCTAAATCTGGTACAGATGGAGCAAACCAATAAGAACCATTGACCGGTTTGGAATACTCCATGAGCTTATCATGGATCTTGTCTTCAGTTGCTCCAGTCATTCGCTCCAATTGTATCTGTATTCTATAAGGATTGCACGCGAAGGCAAGAAAATACAAACCGTGTTCACTCACATTGCCAAAAGGTGTACTTCGCCTATAAATTTTCATGGCCACACCATCAACTTTAGCATCTGATCTGCTCACATGAGAATTATCCGGCATGGCATCTCCTTCGAGTTCTATGCTATCCGACTTGGTTCTTCCAATTACTTTTTCCTGTATTTCAACTGGTAAAGCATGAAATGCATCCAAATCATGAATCCACTTCTGGGTAAACACATGACTTCCTCCAGCTCCAGGGTTTCCTTCAGCGACCAATGCAATACCGTACCTCTCATCTTCTTTTGGGTTTTCGGTACCATCGATAAATCCTGTAAAATCCCTGGCATCATGATATCTAAATCCCCCCTGTTCCATTTCTAAGGTTGCTATTGATTTCATCTCATTGTGTATTGCTCTGGCAATATCAAAATTGTTGTCTTTGTGGTTGCTATTCAACCAAAAGAAAAGATCTCTCTGCGTTGAAGGCATGAAATATCCAGGCTCCCCAATTACTTCTTCAAACTCTTTAAAGCCTTCAGGAGCCCAGTTGGGGTTAAGCCAATCCCAAGCTTTCTTCCCAAATGAAATGACAATATGAATCTGCCCATCTTTTAGATTATAAATATTACTTAATGCAATCTTTAACTTATTAAGATCAAGGTAATAATCTAGGTTGTATTCTAAATATGTGAAGGCAGTATTCCCTTCAATAAATATTCCTTTTTGTGCTATACTCATACCGCTTAATTATTAAATAAAATTAAAAAATATACTTTTTTACTTGAACTCTTCACCAGGCATTTTCAATGCGTTTATCTCCATTCCATCAAGGCGGAATTTAATGCCTCCTCGACTCGCCATTGAGGTTTATGAAAATAAAGTAAACCATGGCCTGGCAGCATGATGTCCATTTCTACCTTGGCAAATTTTTTAAGTGAATCAGTATAAATCTCTTTGTTAAAATCTATTGAACCACTCCATCCGAAATCTCCAGCTAACAAAGTTCCTATAATGTCACCACTAATTGCAATACGCTTTTGCTCATGGTCAAATAAAAAGGCCGTGCAACCCATGCTATGTCCCGGAAAGTGCCCGACCTGAATCTGAACTCCTAAAATATCCAGTTTTTCTCCATCAGTCACAACCTGATCAACTGAAACGGATTGGAATGTTTTATGATACAAATACCCGCAGCATCGCTCATCGCCTGCTGAAATAGCCTCTGCCGTTTCCTGGATTGCAATGAGTTTTATTCCACGTTTTTTAAGGAAATGAGCTCCACCTGCATGATCGTAGTGAGGGTGAGTTAAAAGACAATATTTAACATCGTCAATGGAAAGATCCCAATATTCCATGTTTGAAAATATTTGATCAATTGTATCTCCACATCCACAATCAAACATGATCAACCCTTCTGGAGTTTTTAATACATATGAATTCCCATCATTCCAAAGAGCTCCTTTTTCATCAAAAGTGATACCATTCAGGTCACCACCAACCTGGAATAAGTTTTTTAATATTTGCATCTATTTTGTATCCAAATTTAAAGAATCCATCATTTTTCCGAGTTCATTTACCAATACAAATTCTACCCCAAAGTCGAATAACTTTTTTACATCCTCTGGCGAATCTGTACAGCAATAATTTATTTTAACATTATTTGAATTTAATTCATTGGTGTAATCAGATATTTTGAGGTCAACTTTAACTTTATAAAGCTGAATGAAATCACTCTTTTTATCTATGGTCTGCTTCACATATGTTTCGGTATCTGATTGCCGTTCCATATTACAAATTAGAATTTCGGAATTTACTTTGAGAGCGGCGTCAGCAGCATCTGTACCACAAGCCAAAAAGGCTTGATTTTGTTTAGCTTGCTTCACTAAAACCTTGGCTACTTTTTTCCCCAATTTTTTGCCTCCTTTGAGATGGATATTGAGCCAAATATCTTCAGGCATTATTGCTAATGTTTCTTCAAAGGTTGGAATTTTTTCATCCTTAAATTTCTGAGACTTCCAGGAGCCCGCATCAAGACGTTTTACTTGCTTTAGCGTAAGTTCTGCTATATTTCCAATACCATTTGTAGTTCTATCCACTGTCTCGTCATGAAGTATCACTAACTTATTGTCCTTGGTCAGGCGTACGTCAAACTCAATCATCTGTGCATGCAGTCGAATAGCTTCTTGAAATGAGGAAATAGTGTTTTCGGGGTGTGTATCCATGGCCCCACGATGTGCACAAATACCTTTGGTGGGTAATATGTTTTGTGAATTGGCAAATTGATAATAAAGAAGTATCGCTGGTAATAAGAAAAATAATTTTTTAATCATTTCATTTTTTATAAGAGATTTCTACACACGAATTCATTTTTCAAATGAGACAAAAAGTTAAAACAATTCTATAAGATCTTTACTAAATAGCATTATTTTATTTTTTTGATCCACTATTTCAGTCAGCAAAACTATAAATCCTGTAATTAAAGAAGTAAGAAATTAATAGAAAAAAAACATCGTTTTTTATCCTGATTTACTGGTTGGAGATGATAATAAACTCTTACAAAAAACAACTGATTTAAAATGAACTCAAATTAATTTGAAAATAATGAGCCATGTTCTATCATATCCCAAAGCCAATTCTTATTGCGGGGTACGCAGTTTTGAAATTATCAGAAATGTATAACTGTGGACTAACTGTAATGAATTTTGCAGGGGACCAGTTGACGCCAAGTTTGAAAGTATTCTTTCCAAACAAATCACCTTGTTTTGAAATTAAATAACCCAACTCTACGCCCAAATACTCAAGCTTTTCAGATTTTTTATTGATATCCCACTGGTAGCCCAAATTCAAAAACGTATTAATATTCATTTTGTCCTCCTCATCAAAATCAAATATCAGGTTTGAAGAGACATAAGGGCCTCGGTACATTCCTTTATGATTAAAGCCAAGACTTATTCCAAATGAAAGATCAGCAACCCAATTGCTTTTTATCAGTGATGCGCCAGCACCAAGATCCAATTCAAGAAAATCCATCTTATTGATTTTGTTTTCAATCTCTGTTATATTTCCATTGATACACTCATAAAAAATCGATCTTGACCAATTGGTCTTTCTTGGAAGCATGGCGATAACTTTTTCAAAACAGTTAGATAAGGGCAAATCGGATAACTTTGACATATCTGAAATAGTGATGAAAATTTTAAAATCCGTACCTCGTATTACGGCCTTGTCTCTAAAGCCGGTATTGCTTAGCTTTCCATCTTTATCCATAAAAATTATTTTTGGATCGCCGGGCTCCACAGTCAGCTTGCCACCAATAGAATAACTAATCAAATCAGCAGAACCAGGTGATAGTTGATTCTCCAATCCGGATATTATTCTCTTAAATTCTTTTAGGGCTACGATTACACTATCCGAAGTTTTAAGCTTGTGGTAATCAGGAACTGCTACCTTAATTTCTACACGGTTTTCTACATAGAGGATGACTGAGTCGCCGATAAACTGGCAAAATCCAAGTGTTGGTAAGACTGATATAGCAATAATTAGACATAGTTGTTTCATGGTAATTTTTTTTATTACGTTCATAATTGATTAAAGTGAATTTTGAATTAGTCCTTTCGCGCGGTAAGAGATCCGAATTTAAATACAATGGGTTCTGATTGTTGTGTTTTACCCATGTTTAATTTACTGGGATAGATGGCTTCATCAATCTCTTTTTCTTTT
>CAYREN010000086.1:0-6050 GCA_964423255.1 uncultured Roseivirgaceae bacterium
CGAGTATTGGCATCAGGATATCTGTATTTTCATGGATGATAGAATAAAATATAGTTTGCCCTATTTTATTATCTAACACCAGGCCTCCATCTTTCATCTTTCTCAGATGTTGAGAAATCGCAGAAACTGAAATGCCCAATACATCACTGAGGTCGCATGGACACATCTCTCCCTCTTTATAAAGTAAAAAGAGAATTTTCAATCTCACCTCATTTCCCGATAGGTTAAATACTTTTGAAATCCGGGATATCGATTCCTGCACTTTTCCAAGATCCTCTTTACAAGACTCAATTTGACTTTCATTGGCATACACCCGAATACATGAATTAGTTATATTCATAGTAGTTTAGTTATTTTAGCGATTACTTAAATACAACGTGAAAGAACAAATTTATGTTTTAATATTTTAGTGAATGCTAAAATATATTTGCGATTATTACATTATTGTCTGGTAGCCAATAAATCAGAATTTAAATTCAGGTGAAATGCACGAATCAAAATGGAGGATAAAATTGATCATAATTTCTCGTTAATATTTCCATTTGTTAGCCAGAGCTACCAATGATAACATAACCGGTACTTCTACCAAAACCCCAACGACTGTCACAAGTGCAGCAGGAGATTGTAATCCAAAAAGAGCAATAGCTACTGCCACGGCAAGTTCAAAAAAATTACTGGCACCAATCATTGCTGCAGGAGAACAAACATTGTGGGGAAGCTTAAGTTTTCTACCACCAAACCATGCAATAAAAAAAATGAAATAGGTCTGGATGATTAAAGGAATTGCCACCAGCAAAATAATCAATGGCTTTTCGATAATTGTTGTCCCCTGAAATGCAAATAATAAAACCAGCGTGCTAAGTAATGCGATTATAGATACCGGTTTGAATTTCAGCAGGAATATATTTTTAAACCATTCCTCTCCTTTTTTTTTAGTTAAAATTTTGTGTGTGATGTAACCCGCCAGCAGAGGGACAACGACAAAGACGATAATACTGGAAACCAATGCTTCGTATGGGATAGTAATGTTTGTGATACCTAACAACAATCCAACTATAGGAATGAATGCAACTAAAATAATGAGATCGTTCACTGACACTTGCACCAAGGTATAATTTGGATCTCCATCAGTCAGATAACTCCACACAAACACCATTGCGGTACAGGGAGCAGCGCCAAGCAATATTGCCCCGGCGACGTATTCTCCAGCCATTTCCGGGTCTATAAATGCGGCATATATTTTTGTGAAAAATATCCAGGCAAAGAACGCCATTGTAAATGGCTTTATTAGCCAATTGACTGCGAGCGTTAATAAAAGACCCTTGGGGCGTTTCCCAACATTTTTAATACTTGAAAAATCTATTTGCAGCATCATGGGATAGATCATCAGCCAAATGAGTATCGCTACTGGAATATTTACATTATAAATTTCCATTTGACTTAAAAATTCCATTTTATCTCCGGCAAGATGCCCGATAGCAATACCTCCGGCAATACACAATGCCACCCAAATAGTTAGGTATTTTTCAAAAAATCCAATTTGTTTCTTTTGCTTATTCATAAAATTTATGGGAGTTATTTAAGTTTTCAATATGTTGATAATAAATTGATATGTAATGCTTCTCTAATTCAATCGATCTCTTTTAAATAAAACCTTTCAAATTCCTAGGCAATTTTAGCATTATCAATATCTTTTTGCAATCACCAATAGCATTAAATACAATTATTTCATTGCAATCAATTTTCTTCTCGGACCCTAAATATAAAGTTTTATGCTCAATATATTTTTTTTAGTTTTATCTAACTTTTTTTTCATATTTATCTAAAACGTTTATTAGATTTGCAGATAATTAATAGCCATGAACAGATTAACTTTCAAACTGGTACTAATTATCAGTATAAATATATTTTACTCTTGTGAAAATATGATGCCTTCTGCCCCAGCAGAAGATGCCATTTTAGATGGTCCAATAGAAGGGTTAAGCTCAGATGAACATATTTCATTTATAAGCGGAGATGAGGCATTTGGAGAAATCTTCACCTCTATCAAAGGATTGGGGCCAGTATTTGTTTCAAATTCATGTGCAGGATGCCACGCTGGAGATGGTAAAGGATCGCCTTTTGTAGGGTTTATCAGATTTGGGCAATCAGACACATTGGGGAATAAATTTCTGGGGAAAGGTGGCCCACAGTTGCAACATAAGGCATTGCCGGGTTATAAGCCTGAGGAATTGCCTACTGGTGCTGCATTTACTGAACTGATTGCTCCAGCTGTAACCGGTCTTGGATTTATTGACGCTGTCACTGATGACACATTAATGAAGATTGCTGATCCGGATGATGAAAACAATGATGGAATCAGTGGCCGATTACACTGGAATTATATCCCCTCATATGTTATTCCCCGACCGAACGGTATTACTAAAAATGGTAAGTACATAACCCGATTTGGCAAAAAAGGGGCTACATATAATTTGCTACAGCAGACAGCCGGAGCCTACGTCGAAGACATGGGTATCACGACTACTTTTGAATCAAATGACCCATATAGTGGGTTAGACGTAGATCCAGAGGTTAGTGATAATACTGTTAATGACATTGTTTTCTACCTCAAAACCCTAAAAGCTCCAATAGCAAGAAATGAAAATCTTACTGAAGTCATAGAAGGTAAACAGATCTTTAGTGCAATTAATTGTTCATCGTGCCACATACCAACACTTCAAACCGGATTCTCGCCAATTGATCCCTTATCATTTAAAGATTTTCACCCCTATACCGATCTTCTTATTCATGACATGGGGACAGACCTTGATGATGGTTATACAGAAGGATTTGCTCTAACATCAGAATGGCGGACTCCTGCGCTTTGGGGACTGGGACTGTCAAAAAACAGCCAGGGTGGTGAGTATTTCTTACTTCACGATGGCAGGGCTAAAAGTATAGAAGAGGCCATTTTATTCCATGGAGGTGAGGCTGAGCAATCAAAGCAAAAATTTCTCTTGCTTTCTGAAATAGATAAAATCTCATTATTGACATTCTTAGAATCTCTATAAATTATGGACCGCAATAAATTTTTAAAAGTATGCTGCTATACCATGATTGGTGCGCCTACAGCATCAGTTTTACTCCAGTCTTGCAGCTCCTTACATTTCGCAAACTTTAGTAAAAACGACAATAAATTAAGTGTGCCAAAATCTGAATTTATTGTAGAAGGAAAGAAAAAAATTAAATCCCGTGATTTTGTATTGATCAAACCTGAAGATTCAGATTTCCCAATATGTCTGTACAAAACAGATAAAAATAATTTTACAGCCTCATTGCTGAGGTGCACGCACCGTGGATGTGAACTCAATGTGGGAGGTGGAATTTACAGTTGCCCTTGCCATGGTAGTGAGTTTTCTGTCACCGGCGAAGTTCTTGAAGGGCCTGCTAATCAAAATTTAAAATTATACAGAACAGAAAGCGATCATGAAAAAATATATGTTTACCTATAGGTCTATTATAGGTTTAATCATTGGCGTTTTTCAATTTACCTATTCCATTGGCCAAAGTAGTGATTTATCAATTCACCGCATACCAATTGACACGACTGGGGAAGTGCTAAATATGGATGCGGCGTACAACAGGCCATTTTTAACTGCGGACAAGATTCCAGTTGCCATCGGAGGATATATTGAAGCAAATTCAATTTACTCCACAACTGATGGAGTTTCTGAAGGCTTATCTTTTCAAGCCAGAAGGTTAACATTATTTATGTCTTCCACCATTATAAAAAGAATTAAATTCTTAACAGAAATTGAGTTTGAAGACGGTGCTAAGGAAATTGGAATTGAGTTTGCGGCTATGGACATTAACCTGACAACAGCACTCAATTTAAGAGGGGGTATTATTATGAATCCAATTGGAGGATTTAATCAAAATCATGACGGCCCTAAATGGGAATTTGTAGAAAGGCCTGATGTGGCAGTACACATGCTGCCTGCTACGTGGTCGAATCCGGGTTTTGGGATATATGGCAAAACGTATATTAAAGATTGGGTCTTTGGGTATGAGGTGTACATCACCAATGGATTTGATGATCAGATTATAGATAATGAAGAAAACAAGACTTTTCTTCCTGCATCAAAATCAAATGAAAACAGGTTTGAAGAAAGCAGTAATGGCAAACCACTTTATACGGGGAAAATCGCCATAAAAAAGAGAAACATTGGAGAAATAGGTATTTCGTATATGGGAGGTGTTTATAATAAATATATCAACGAGGGCATTGTTCTGGACAAACAACGAAGATTGGATGTGATTGCGATAGACATCAATGCTACTATCAATACCTTCAAAACTAATATCATTGGGGAATACGTTTTCAATTGGATAGATGTGCCGGAGACTTACACTCAGCAATACGGCAGCAAGCAGCAAGGGGCATTTTTAGATATCGTACAGCCCATTCTCACAAAGAATATTTTGGATTGGGAAAATGCAACTTTTAATTTTGCAGTAAGGTTTGATTATGTCGATTGGAATATCGGATCGTTCAATGAAACCGGGACCACCATAGGTGACGATGTATTTGCCATTACCCCGGCAATTAGTTTTCGCCCCTCCAATCAAACTGTCTTGAGAATAAACTACAGATATCAATGGCAAACTGATATTCTTAATAATCCGTCCAGCAAAACTGCCAGCTGGTACTTTGG
Source organism: uncultured Roseivirgaceae bacterium (assembly GCA_964423255.1). Lineage (GTDB taxonomy): Bacteria > Bacteroidota > Bacteroidia > Cytophagales > Cyclobacteriaceae > JAAUQL01. The sequence goes on from CAYREN010000086.1 coordinate 4,698, forward strand.
TTTTAGTTCCTATTTCTAAGCATAGAAAGTTAGTTTTCAATATTGAATCAAATTAAAATCTTCGATTCCCTTTCGAGGTTTTAAAATATCTTCTTCAGATCACGAAGATTGACGCAGATAAAAAATTCTATAGAAATTGTATAGTTAAAAATCTGAAAATTCGTATTTCTCAATTTATATCAATATCATATTCCTCATCAAAAACTGTGATGAACAAAGGATAATTTTCCTTCAACCCATTGTAGGCTGCTGACTTTTGATCAAGTCTATTTTTGGTAACTTTTACCATCAGCGTTAATTGTTCTTTTTTAAGAGGCTTATGAGATAATGTGAATGTCCTTGATTCACCAGGTTTCAGATTATTATCAGATATTTTTTTTGCTTCAGGGTGCCACTCCCATTTTTCGCCAATTCTATCCGAATGCGAAGAAACTATATCTCCCCTTTCATTTTTTAATTCAAATGAAATAATGTAAAACCTCTCCGGATCTCCAGTAGGTACATTGTGTCCTGCGAATTCGTTTTTAAGTGTGAGACTAAAATTTATTTCTTTATTTACAGTATATGCATTTTTGATATCGGATAATTCAAAAGACAACCCTATCAATGCTTTGGTTTCAACAGAATCAAACTTTGGAATTCCAGATCCTGCAAAAAAGTGTAAGTGACTTAACCGTTCTCCATATCCAGCGACAATCTCACGCATTAACGGTACCATATGACAGCTTTTGCAATTCTTCTTTTCATAGTAAGGCCCTGATTTCCATTCGTCACCGGTTTCGAAAGTACATGCCAAGGTCGGTGTAAGCACAGCGACAGCATTGTGGCAAGCAATGCAGAGACTTTCAGATAAATGAACAGTATCTTTTATAGTTTTATGGGGTGCTTTGCTTGTGCCTGTTGGGCCAATGATCACATTATTTCTCACATGACAACTGGCGCAGGTGATACCTTCCTGCTGAAGATCTTTATCAAATCGAGGATTTTTTTCTTTTACGGGCTTGTAAATATCTCCATCAACTAACCCTTTGACTATATATTCTTGTTGGTTTTGTAAAGGGATATGACAGTTGATGCACATAAAAGGACTCGATTCTTTTTTCAATTCAGCTTGAAATTGTAAATCAACCCAAGCTTTAGCATGTGTAGAAATCTTCCATTCTTCATAATGCTTAACATGACAAACTCCGCATTGCTCCGCACTCAAAGAAGTCAGTCCTTCCGGGACATCCTGGTTTGGAACAGCAAATTCCCACCTTTCGGTCAATGGAAGGATTTTGCCAATTATTTTTTCATTTTTATTTTTTCGCTGCTGGCATTGTATTAAAGATGCCACAACAAATCCAAAAATTA
>CAYREN010000086.1:6150-7278 GCA_964423255.1 uncultured Roseivirgaceae bacterium
GTTACGAAATATCCAAAGTCATTATTTTTCTTTGACTTCAAAATGAAATACATCTGGTCGAGAATAATGACCAACTGCATCAAACAAACGCTTAGCAGCGATGATATCATTCAGGTCAATATCTGCATAAAGTATGCCTTCTTTTGCTTCCAATGGCCCCGCAATTACTTTTCCGTTTGGTGCAATGATACAACTGTTTCCTTGATTTATCCATTGTCGGCCTTCAGGATACAATTTTTTGAATTCATATGTATCGGGCAAATCATTCATAGAAAATGCCTGACATACACTTATCACAAATACACCACCCTCTCTTGCAATATGTTGAATACTCGATAACCAATTAGGACTTTTATCCCAAGTGGGCATGGCAAATATTTGGACTCCGCCTTCATACATGGCTGTTCTGGCCAGTGGCATATAATTTTCCCAACAGATAAGTCCGCCAACTTTACCAGCGCTGGTATTGTATGATTTTAATGTATTACCCTCTCCTTGAGCCCATACCAATCGTTCGCCGCCTGTTGGCATTAGTTTCCTATGTTTCCCAATAATTTCCCCTTGATTATCAATAAATAATATGCTATTAAATAGACTGCTATTACTCGTTTCGCTATTTCTTTCATTCATTCCCATAACCACATTAATATGGTTTTCTTTGGCAGCTTTACACAAGAGATCTGTGCTATTGTCAGGAACAGAAACAGCATTTTTTACCAGTTCTACAAATAACTCATTGAGTTCAGCACCTTTACTATTTGGCAATAGCCATACCCAATCTGGATATCCAGAAATAAAAGCTTCCGGAAATACAATTAGTTCTGCGCCATTTTGAGCTGCTTCTTCAATTGTAGCAATAGCTTTTTCTATTGTCTTTTGTTTATTTAGATATACTGGTGCTATTTGTGCGGCGGCTACCTTAACATTATGCATAGTTGTATCATTATTTGAATTAATTAAGTTGCTCTGAGCGTAAGATATATTATTTATGGAAAATAAAAAGATCAAGGAAATATAATTCTTCATTTGTTCATGGCTAAAATTCTTAAAATATTGTGGCCCAAAGTAACTAATAATTATACTTTGATCGACTGAGTTGAAATTAAATAATATTATGTACTTAATATT
>CAYREN010000086.1:7378-15003 GCA_964423255.1 uncultured Roseivirgaceae bacterium
TTAATATTGTTATAGTAGTTGGTTAAAAAAGAATGGTTTATTTGAAATTATTCATATTTTTTTGCTCTCTTTTCGAATTATTTAAAATTTCTCTAAATGTTAAAATTCATATTAAATGATCAGATTGTTGATCAGGATAAAGCACTAATTCATGTAAGTGATTTGGCATTGTTGCGAGCATATGGTGTATTTGATTTCTTTAGACTGGTAAATTTAACACCATTATTTTTTGATAACCATATTGATAGATTCTTCAATTCTGCTCATTCCTTAAGACTAAAGTGCCCATTGGATAAGGTTCAATTAAAGACATTGATACTAAAACTCATTTCACTAAACAAGATTAATAATTCTGGAATTCGTATCGTGCTCACCGGAGGGGAATCACCAAATGGCTATTCTATTGGTGATCCAAAACTTTTTGTGATAAATGAGCCTATTAATCCATTACCAGAAGATGATTTTAAGAAAGGAATTAAGTTGGTCAGTCATAAATTTTTAAGGGCTCTTCCTGAAGTAAAATCCATCAATTATCTGGTAGGCATTTATAATATGCCAAAAGCCCAGAAGGCTGGTGCAACCGATTTGCTATTTTATTGGGATGATAAAATTTCAGAATTAACTCGCAGTAATTTTTTTATTGTTGACCAAAATGATAAAGTCATAACGGCAAAAGATGGGATATTAAAAGGTGTAAACAGACAACATGTTTTAGATATTGCTACAAGTAAATTTATAGTGGAAGAACGCGATCTTTTTATGCAGGAGCTGTCAACCGCAAAAGAAGCCTTTATTACCGGTACCACAAAAAAAGTAATGCCAGTAAAACAAATTGATGACCTGGTAATTGGAAATGGAAATCGCGGTCAGGTTACCTATGAATTGCAAAAAATGTTTGAGCAATTTATTAACAAAAAAATAAGTGAGCCCTCTTCATGAAAAAGCCCCGAAAAATCGAGGCTTTTGTATACATTCTTTTATTTTCTATTACAATTGAGGACCGGCAGAAACCAAAGCTTTTCCTGCTTCATTATCGGTATATTTTTCAAAGTTCTTGATAAATCTACCGGCAAGATCAACTGCCTTTTCATCCCAATCTTTAGGAATTGCATAAGTATCTCTTGGATCCAAAATAGCCGAATCAACACCAGGTAATTCTGTTGGAATTTCCAGGTTGAAAACCGGGAGATTCTTAGTAGGAGCATTATCAATTGATCCATCAAGTATCGCATTAATTATACCTCTAGTATCCTGAATAGAGATTCTTTTACCAGTACCGTTCCACCCCGTATTTACCAAATAGGCAGTCGCACCATGTGTGTCCATCTTTTTCACCAATTCTTCGCCATACTTAGTAGGATGTAAAGATAAGAAGGCTGCTCCGAAGCAAGCCGAAAATGTTGGTTGCGGAGAAGTAATGCCTCTTTCAGTTCCAGCTAGTTTTGCAGTAAATCCGGAAAGAAAATGATATTGCGTTTGATCATGTGTTAGTTTTGACACAGGTGGCATCACACCAAATGCATCAGCAGTAAGGAAGATCACCTTCTTTGCATGACCAGCCTTTGAAGGAATTGCAACATTTTCAATATGATTAATAGGATATGAAACACGAGTATTTGCAGTAACAGATTTGTCAGTAAAATCAATTTTACCATCTTTGTCAAGTGTCACATTCTCCAGGAGTGCATCTCTCTTTATTGCTGCATAAATCTCAGGCTCAGCTTCTTTATCCAAATTAATGGTTTTTGCATAACATCCACCTTCAAAATTGAATATACCATCATCATCCCAGCCGTGCTCATCATCTCCAATTAACGCTCTTTCAGAATCTGTTGAAAGGGTAGTTTTTCCAGTTCCGGAAAGTCCAAAGAAAATGGCTACATCTCCATCTTTCCCTACATTTGCAGAGCAGTGCATGGCAGCCATCCCTTTCAATGGAAGATAATAGTTCATCATTGCAAACATTCCCTTCTTCATTTCTCCACCATACCAACTTCCACCAATAATTTGCATTCTTTCAGTAAGATTAAATGCAATGAAAGTTTCGGAATTTGTGCCATGATCCTTGAAGTTAGGGTCTTTGGTTTTTGAACCGTTCATAACAACAAAATCAGGTTCCCCATAGTTGGCCAATTCTTCCTCCGTTGGGCGTAAAAACATATTCTTAACAAAATGTGCCTGCCACGCTACTTCCATGATAAATCTGACTTTTAATCTACTGTCTTCGTTGGCTCCACAAAACGAATCTATAATAAATAATCTTTTATTGGAAAGTTGGTTAACGACCAACTTTTTAAGTCCATTCCATGCTTCAGGGGTGATGGGCTTATTGTCATTTGGTGACTTTTCAGAAGTCCACCAATAATGATCTTTGGTAGAGTCATCTGCAACAGTCCATTTGTCTTTTGGTGAACGTCCAGTATAGACACCTGTCATTACATTTACTGCATCAAGTTCTGATACCTGACCTTTTTCAAAGCCCTGTAACTCAGACTTAGTCTCTTCTTCAAATAGTTGGTCATATGATGGATTATAAACGATTTCACTCGCTTCAACAATCCCGTACTTTTCTAATTGATCTTTAGTAATCATTTCAAATATTTTATTTATACAACAATGTAAACTCTTATCATAAATTGACTTTGGCCAATTGAAAAATCGTAATAATTAAAAAATCAGACTCCTCAATTTTCCATTTCATATAAGACTATCCCCTTCATGAGAACGTATTGCAAATGTAATTAAGGTGCATAAATCATAATATGACATTCATCATAAATCGCTTTATAATTTTCGACACAAATTAATAAATAATTTACAAAAGTATCTATTGGAGTAAAATCAATTAATGACATAGGTAAGTGTTTATTAATATCTATTAAGCTAACTCTGAAAGCTCAAGCCAACGAAATTCTTTTTCTTCTATTTTTAATGTCAATTGAGCAATTTCTTCAGACCATGTTGTCAAGTCTTCATGATTACCTGATCCGGAATTTAGCTTTTCCAAAACTTCATTTTTTTTTGCTTCTAAGGTTGATATTGTTAATTCCAATGATTCAAATTCATTTTTTTCATTGTAGCTCAATTTTCTTTTCTTTTCAAAATTTAAATTCGTTGGCTTCTTTACTTTTTCTTTTTTAATTTTTTTCTCACTATGCTTTTTCAACTTTTCTTCGTGATTTCTGAAATCAGAATAATTGCCTGGAAAATCAATGACCTTACTGTCGCCTTTGAATACAAACAGGTGATTAGTAAGCTTGTCCATAAAGTAACGATCGTGCGAAACAACAATAATTGTTCCTGCAAAATTTATTAGGTAATCTTCAAGAACATTCATTGTGAGTATATCCAAATCGTTGGTAGGTTCATCGAGAATCAAAAAATTTGGTGCCTGGATAAGTACCCTAAGTAGCTGTAACCTTCTCTTTTCACCTCCACTAAGCCTTGAAACAGGAGTCATGTGCGTATCATGGGGAAATAGAAAATGATTTAGAAATTGTGCAGCTGTAATGGTTGCACCATCTGAAAGTACCACAACCTCAGCTACTTCTTTTACAATATCAATTACTTTTGTCTCTTCGGGGTATGATATTTCTTCTTGTTTATAATATCCTAACTGTGTTGTTTCTCCCAACACTACTTCTCCAGTATCGGGATTTAGCAACCCGGTAATAACATTCAACAGGGTAGTTTTTCCAACTCCATTTTTCCCTACAATTCCTATACGATCATTTTTTTTAAAGATGTAAGAAAAATCATTGAGGAGGTTTTCATTCCCGTAGGATTTTGTGAGATGATGAAGTTCCAAAATCTTTTTTCCTTGTCTTTTAGTATTAATTCTTAATGTCAAGGCATCTTCCTGGAGATTTTTTGATGCCACTTCCTGAAGCTCATGGGCAGCATCAATTCTATATTTTGCTTTCGTTCCCCTGGCTTTTGGCATTCTCCTCAACCAATCCAACTCTTTAACGAGCAAATTCCTTGCTTTTGAAACTTCTGTAAATTCTCTGGCTCTTCTTTCAGCTTTTTTTTCCAGATAGTAAGTATAGCTACCTTTATAGGTATAAATAGTTTGATCGTCTATTTCAATAATTTCATTGGTCACCTCCTCAAGAAAATATCTATCGTGTGTCACCAAAAGCAAAGACATTGTCTGTGTTGAAAGATATTTTTCTAACCATTCTATCACATCAATATCCAGGTGATTTGTAGGTTCATCGAGAATTAAAAAATCTGGTTTCTCGACCAATGTAGCAGCCAGTGCTACCCTTTTTCTTTGCCCTCCCGACAGTTCATCGACATATGATTCAAGATCGTGAATACCCAATTTCCCGAGAATTTGTTTTATCTGAGACTCGTAGTCCCACGCAGCAAGTGCATCCATTTTGTTGATCAACAATTCAAATTTTTCGTCGGAGCTGTTATCATAATTTCCTTCCAGGTATTGCTCGTACTCACTTATTGTAGATAGCAATTCATTGTCTTGATTAAAGATATAATCTTTAATGGTTAGGTGGTTTTCAAATTTAGGATTTTGAGGAAGGAAACTGATTTTTATACCATTTCTAAAAACTACTTTTCCACTATCAGGTGATTCTATACCGCCAATAATTTTTAAAAGTGTAGATTTTCCACTACCATTTTTGCCAACAAGAGCAACTTTTTGTCCTTGTTCTATTCCGAAAGTAATATTATTAAAAAGTGGTTGTTCGTGATAACTTTTTGAAAGCTGCTCTACTGAAAGGTAATTCATTTCTTATTTTTATCTCCTTTTGAATGATCATTAGTGATCTTTCCCCAAAAGTCTTTGACTGCTGATTTTACTTCTCGAGCGGTATTTTTAGCCAATTTTTCGGCTTTTTCTATTGTTTCTTTATTGTCTTCACGTATCTTCTTAAATTCTTCGTTGACTTGATCTCTGGATCTTTTCAATTCTTCAATTCGGCTATTTATTTCTTTCTTTACATCATCTTTCGATATATCCGATTGCTCCAGCAACTCATCAATTTTATTGGATATATCTTTAATTATCTTTTTTGTCTTGGATTCCTGCTCTTTCATATATCAAAGTATTTATTAACAAATGTAAATATTATAATGTATCATTTTGCAAAATTATTGATTAACTCAAGTCAGATAATATCTTACTATATTTGCCATAAAATGTATTAATGTGAAAAGAATTGTAGCTCATTCATTGCTCATAGTATTATTAGTATTTTTTACTTCATGCGCCTCATCTAAAGTAAAAAAACGAAGTCAACCAAAAAGAGGGCCTATTCCATGTCCTGTGAAAGATTGCTAGCCTTAAAATTGGCTATTCGCTATATGGTTTTTCATGGGCATTTTCATAACTATTATACAAACTATACCTACTTTTGTATGCTAATTCATTATCGATTTTTTTACTATGAAAAATATTGTAATCGCCATTGATGGAAATTCTGGCTGTGGCAAAAGTTCTACCGCTAAAGCTATTGCCCGAAGATTAGAATATATATATATCGATACAGGCGCTATGTACAGAGCTGTAACTTTATTTTTCATCAAACATAAAGTCGATTTAAGTAACGATAGGGATGTGGAATCCGCACTCACTCAAATTGATATATCATTTGAATACAATATTAAAACAAGTAAAAACGAAACTTTTCTCAATGGTAGAAATGTTGAGAATGAGATCAGGCAAATGGAAGTATCAAATATGGTGAGCCCGGTTAGTGAGATTTCCAGAGTTCGCAAAAAGCTTGTTGACCAACAAAGAAGACTTGGAAACGGAAAAGGTGTTGTAATGGATGGACGAGATATTGGCACTGTTGTTTTTCCAAACGCAGATTTGAAAATATATATGACAGCAGATTTGAAAGTCAGGGCATTGAGACGACAAAAAGAACTATTGGAAAAAGACACTGTTGTTGATCTAAAAAAAGTGATTGAAAATTTGGAGGGTAGAGATGTTATAGATTCTTCCAGGGCCGACAGTCCTTTGATAAAAGCCAGCGATGCATACGAAATAGATACAAGTAATTTGACATTTGATGAACAAGTAGGTCAAATTCTTGATTTGATAAAAACTAAGATAAAATAGTATGAAAGTTACTATAGATCAGGAATCGGGATATTGTTTTGGTGTTGAATATGCAATTCAGATTGCAGAAGACGAAATGGACCAAGAGAATGAATTGTATTGTCTTGGAGATATTGTGCATAATGACATGGAAGTGCAACGACTTTTTAAGAAGGGTCTAAGAGTGATTGACCATGAGAGGCTGAGTGAATTACATGATTGTAAAGTATTGATCAGAGCCCATGGTGAACCTCCCGAAACCTATCAAATTGCACTTAAAAACAATATAGAACTGGTTGATGCTTCTTGTCCAGTGGTTTTGAAATTGCAAAACCGTGTAAAACATGCCTATGACAAAATGCAAAATAATGATGGGCAGGTAGTAATTTATGGTAAAAACGGGCATGCTGAAGTTATCGGACTTGCAGGGCAAACAAACAATGACGCAATAATAATTACTGAAAAGAGTGATTTAGATAAAATAGATTTCTCAAAGCCAGCAGCATTTTTTAGCCAGACCACCAAAAGCACTAAAGGTTTTTATGACCTTAAAGAAAAAATCAAAAAACAGTTTGATGAAAACCCCAATATTGATTCAGAAAAATCCTTTGAGGCTCACGATAGTATTTGCAGGCAGGTTTCCAACAGAGAGCCAAACATGAAAAATTTTGCAAAAGAACATGATGTTGTATTATTTGTCAGCGGTAAAAAAAGCTCAAATGGCAAAGCACTGTACAAAGTTTGTAAAGAATATAACAGCAAAAGTTATTTTATAGAAAACAGTACTCAAGTAAATTCCGAATGGTTTCAAAAGAATGATTCTGTTGGGATTTGCGGAGCTACTTCGACTCCAATGTGGCTGATGCAAGATGTAGCTAATAGCATCTTAGAATCGGTAAATAATCTTGCCAAGATAAATTAAACTTTTATGTAAATTTATTTACTAAAAAGAGACCGTAAAAAACATTGATTAATCAAAATTTGGTTATTTTTGCGCTTTAAAAAATAGGATATTAATTCACTTCTTAAATGTCACATACGATAAAGCTTAGCAAGGGGTTTGACATAAACCTAAAAGGGAAAGCGAAAAAGAAAATTGCAGAATGTGACCAGCCCGAAACTTTTGCTCTAAAACCAACAGATTTTCTCGGCATTCAACGACCTAAAGTTATGGTTAGTGAAGGCGATACAGTGAAAGCAGGAACTCCACTTCTTTTTTGTAATCAAATGGAAGATGTGAAATACTGTGCGCCAGTCAGTGGGGAGATTGTAGAAATAAAAAGAGGAGAGAAAAGGAAGCTGCTGGAAATTAAAATTCTTGCTGATAGGCAAATTGTATCAGAAGATTTTAAAAAATTCTCTAATACTGATATTCCCAAAATTGATAAAAAGGAAGCCATTGATCTAATGCTAAACAGTGGTGTTTGGCCAAATATAATTCAACGGCCATATGGCATAGTTGCCGATCCGGCAGATACACCAAAAGCCATTTTTATTTCTACCTTCGACACTCATCCATTGTCACCCGATTTGGATTATTGCCTTCATGGAGAAGAAA
>CAYREN010000087.1:0-14915 GCA_964423255.1 uncultured Roseivirgaceae bacterium
ACGGTGAAAAAGGCATATTGCGTTATAGAGGTTATCCCATTGAACAACTTGCAGAGAAATCTACATTTTTAGAAGTAGCTTATTTACTGATTAACGGAGAATTACCAACAAGTCAGGAACTATATGATTATAAAGCTGATATTAAAAAACATCAGTTGGTGCATGAAGATATGAAGAAGATTCTTCAGGGATTTCCTTCTAATGCTCATCCAATGGGTGTTTTGTCTTCTCTGGCAACTTCACTTACTGCCTTTTTCCCAGAGTCACTTGATCCCAATAGATCTGCAGATAAAATAAATCTTACGATATTAAGATTGCTGGCCAAAATCCCTACTCTTGTAGCATGGTCTTATACCAATGCCAGAGGAATTAACGCTAACTACCCAGATAATAAGCTGGATTATGTTAGTAACTTTCTTAAAATGATGTTTAGCCTACCAACAGAAGAATATGAAATTGACCCAATAGTTGCCGATGCAATGGATAAAATATTTATTCTTCATGCAGATCACGAACAGAATTGTTCAACATCTACAGTCCGAATTGTTGGTTCATCTCATGCAAACCTATATGCATCAGTTGCCGCTGGTATAAATGCTCTTTGGGGTCCATTGCATGGTGGGGCAAACCAAAAAGTTATTGAAATGCTTCAAAACATTATTAAAAATGGTGGGGACGCCAAAAAATTCCTTGATAAGGCTAAAGATCCGAAAGACGATTTTAGATTAATGGGTTTTGGACATAGGGTTTATAAGAATTTTGATCCTAGGGCTTTAATTCTGAAAGACCAAACAGATAAAATACTTGAGCGTTTAGGAGTTGACGAACCAGAATTTGAAATTGCAAAGCAATTGGAAGAGGCCGCCTTGAATGACGAATACTTTATAAAAAGAAAATTGTACCCCAACGTAGATTTCTATTCAGGAATTATAATGAAAGCAATCGGAATACCAACTGATATGTTTCCTGTGATGTTCAGCATAGGCAGATTGCCAGGTTGGATTGCTCAATGGAAAGAAATGAGAGCGCATGGAGAACCTATTGGAAGGCCTAGACAAATATATGTTGGCGCACAAAAAAGAGATTATGCTGAAATTGCCAGTAGATCGTAGAATATAAAAGGCCACATTTTTATTTATGTGGCCTTTCTAAATAAACTTTCATAATGGACATTCCAAATTCATTCAAAAAAGCTACTGAACAAATAAAAACTATTGATTATACTCCTTCTAAAGAAGATTTGCTTAAAATGTATGGTTTGTATAAACAAGCTTCTGAAGGAGATGTAAAAGATAATAGACCTGTGGGGTTTGATTTCAAAGCCATTGCCAAATATGATTCATGGTCCGGTTTAAGAGGGATACCAAAAGAAGAAGCCATGCAACGCTACATTGAATTGGTAAATTCATTGCTTGATCAGGATTGATGCAGTTGTTTTTTTGCCCAAACATACCCAATGGTGATTTTTTTTTAAATCCAGAGGAATCTCGACACTGCGCAAAAGTTTTAAGAAAAAAAGCAGGAGAACAAATTGATATTTCTGATGGGGTTGGAAATTTTTACAATGCAGAATTAACAATAGTAAATTATAAAAAATGCTATTTTAAAATCCTTTCTTCAAGAGCAACTAATCTACCAAAATATTCAATTCATATTGCCATTGCTCCAACTAAGAATACGGATAGAATAGATTGGTTTATAGAAAAATCTGTTGAAATTGGAATTAATAAAATTTCATTCATACAAACCACCTATTCAGAACGAAAGTCAATTAACATGGATAGGATAAACAGAAAGGCCATAAGTGCCATGAAACAATCGATTAGATCTTATTTACCCGAAATATATAGTGTAAAAAAGCTACCAATTTTTTTGGATTCAATTGGTGATGATTATAAAAAATTTGTTGCACATTTTGAAGGTTCACAAACGCCAAATATTGAACAAATCGCTACTCCAAATTCGAATATTTTAGTGCTAATTGGTCCCGAAGGTGGATTTACTAAGGAAGAAATATCTCTTGCAACAGAGAAAAAATTTAAGTTAGTAAAAATAGGAGATTATCGATTGCGGACCGAAACTTCAGGAATTGTCGTCTGTACAATCCTCAATAGCATAAATTATGAAATATAGGAACTATCAACCATTCTATTTCCTTTTTTGTCATTTATTGCATAGTTAAATCCAGCAACGAGTGAATATGCACCTACTTTCCCATCCTTCCTTAATGCCAGAAATCCAACCTGAAAATTCTTTTTTCCATTATTAGTTTTCAATATTCTTTTTACAATTTCCTTGCAAGCGTCTTCAGGTTTTGCTCCATGTCTCATCAATTCAACAACCATTGCGCATCCAGCTTGTTTTATTACTTCTTCTCCCATACCTGTAGCACAGGCAGCACCAATTTCATTATCTACAAAAAGGCCAGCCCCAATTATTGGAGAATCGCCCACTCTTCCATGCAATTTATTGGCCATTCCACTAGTTGTACATGAGCCTGATAAATTTCCTTTATTATCCATAGCTAACATTCCTATGGTGTCATGGTTTTCAATATTAATGATAGATTTTTTCTTTTTTAGTTCTTCTTGCATTTTGGAGAATTGTTTTAGGGTTGAAGGTGTGAGCAAGTTTTCCTTCTCAAAACCCTTTGACAGGGCAAATTCCAAAGCGCCATTTCCAACAAGCATCACATGTCGAGTTTGATCCATTACCAATCTTGCAACAGCAATAGGATGCTTAATATGTTCGAGACAAGCCACACTACCACATTGTTGTTTTTCATCCATGATACAAGCATCAAGTGTAACTTTACCATCCTTGTCAGGATACCCTCCAAAACCCACTGATCGCACATTGGGATCACCCTCTGGGACTTTTACACCTTCTTCAACTGCATCTATTGCATTTCCACCAGCATTTAGAATTTTCCATGCTGCTTCGTTTGCAGCCATCCCGTGCTTCCAAGTAGATACCACTATTGGTTTAACTGATTCTACGGAAATGATACTTGATGAAAAAGCTTTTGTGTCTATAGCCAAAGTTCCGCTCAACGTAGAAAATAGGGCAGATTTTTTTAAAAATTTTCTTCTACTGCTCATGATAAATTAAATTTGATTGAAATTCAATTCTAATCATTTCTAATCTAAATTGCTACAATTTAAATGATAAAAAGATTATCAAAAATTATTATGTACGTCTAAAGATATCTTTAGTAAAAGTAAAGTTTTTGGGGTTCAAAAAATATTCAACTTTAGCACTATCATTAAAAAATCCATAATAGATAAACCATCTACCAAGTTTGTTTTCCGATTGGCCAAATCTTGTAGTAATTGAAGAGATGCAAATCAAAAGACTGCATAAATTATTGAGTTTAGGCAATGGAAATATTTGATATTGTCTGAATAAAAATTTGAGCCTCGTAGAAAATATTTATAAAATTTCTTTTAATTTTTTCAGTAAATAATCAACCTCTTCTTTTGTATTGTATTTACTAAATGATACTCTCAAAATTCCTGGGTTTCCGGCAATGTTCAATGCATCCAACACATGCGAACCTATACTTGTACCACTGGCGCAAGCGCTTCCACCACTGACAGAAATCCCATTGATGTCAAGATTGAACAATAGCATGTCATTGTCCTCAACACCGGGGATACTTATATTCAACACTTTATTTAAACTATTCTCTAAATCAGCACTGAGCCCATTGAAGGAAATATTATCAAAATTCTCTATTAATCTTTTAATCGTATATTCTTTTAAATTACGTAGCTTAATCTGAGTCTCTTTTAATTCTGAATAACCGATTTCTAATGCTTTTGCAAGACCAATTATTCCAGGCACATTTTCGGTTCCACCTCTCATATTGCGCTCTTGTCCCCCGCCAATAAATAAAGGCGGGATTGTTTTGTTGGCATTTATGTACATCATTCCGATGCCTTTTGGCCCATGAAACTTGTGTGCCGAACCGACAATGGCATTTATTTTTATTTTTGATAAGTTCAAATCACATTGTCCAAGACTTTGAACAGTATCCGAATGAAAAAATGCTTGATGCTCATGACATAGCTCTCCTACTTGCTCGATATCCAGTATATTGCCAATTTCATTATTTCCATGCATTAGCGACACGAATGAATTTTTATGGCTGGAAACCAAACTCGTTAAATGCTCATTATTAATTTGACCCTTGTCGTCGATTTCAACAAAATGCAACTTGATTTCCCCTTCTTTTTCCAAATGCTCCAAGGTATGCAAAACAGCATGGTGTTCAATTTTGGAAGTTATGGCATGGTTTATTCCATAATGACTAATAGTTTGCTTAATAATGGTATTATCAGCTTCTGTGCCGCCGGAGGTGAAAAAAATTTCAGAAGGAGCAACCCTCAACAAATCGGCCACTTGCTTCCTGGCCTTTTCAATCGCAGATCTAATTGTTCTTCCATGGCTATGGATTGAAGATGGATTTCCAACATGATCAATTAAATAAGGCTTTATGGCCTCAAATACGCGTTCATCTAATGATGTTGTAGCCGCATTGTCGAGATATACCTTCATTATTCAGTTATCTCAGTGATTAATTCTTTAATATCATTAATGATTTTATTTGCAAGATATTCAGCTGTTGCTAGTGTTTCTGATTCTGAATAAATTCGAATAATAGGTTCTGTATTTGATTTTCTTAAATGTACCCATTCATTTTCAAATTCGATTTTTACACCGTCTATATTATTGATGGGGTTGTTTTTATATTTGTCTTCTATCGCCTTTAAAATTGCATCAACGTCCACTTCAGGAGTCAATTCAATTTTGTTTTTTGAGATATAATAATTTGGATATTGACTTCTCAAAAATGAAATAGACTTTTTCGATTTGGCCAAATGAGTGAGAAAAAGTGCTATACCAACCAAGGCGTCTCTTCCATAATGAAGCTTGGGATAAATTACACCTCCATTACCTTCGCCACCAATTATAGCATTTGTTTCTTTCATTTTATTAACAACATTTACTTCTCCAACAGCTGCAGCATTGTAATTACCACCTTTATTCAAAGTGATATCTTTGAGCGCCTTGGTTGAAGAAAGATTTGAGACAGTATTTCCAGGAGAACTTTTAAGAACGTAGTCAGCTACTGCCACCAATGTGTATTCTTCTCCAAATGGTGATCCGTCTTCATTGAGTAAAGCAAGACGGTCCACATCTGGATCTACCACAATGCCAAGATCAAAATTTTCATTGGCCATTTTGGTAGAAATATGTGTAAGATTTTCTGGTAGAGGCTCAGGATTATGTGGAAAGTGTCCGGTTGGTTCACAATAAAATTCCGTAACCTTGTTTACACCAAGAGCCTTTAGCAATCGTGGAATGGCAATACCGCCAGTAGAATTGACACAATCAATTGCTATTTTGAAATCCCTACTTGAAATTGCCTCGGCATCTACCAATGGCAATTCCAATATCATTTCTATGTGCTTATCAATATAAGTGTCATTTTGTTCATAACTACCAAGGTGACTATTTTCGACAAATTCCAAATCTTGATTTTCAGCTAATTTCAATATTTTCTCACCGTCTTCAGCAGATATAAATTCTCCTTTTTCATTGATAAGTTTCAATGCATTCCAATGGCCTGGGTTATGGCTTGCTGTCAATATTATTCCACCTGCAGCTTTTTCTATCGGAACAGCAATTTCGACCGTAGGTGTTGTAGAAAGCCCTAAATCTATCACATCAAATCCTAAACTTTGAAGTGTAGAAGAAACTAAATTTGAGACTATTTTTCCCGATGTTCTCGCATCTCTGCCAATAATAATTTTATTGTTTTTCGATTGCTCTCGACACAAGTATCCAAAAGCTGTTGTGAATTTTACAATGTCTAAAGGAGTAAGTCCATCACCGACTTTTCCTCCGATTGTTCCTCTAATTCCAGAGATAGATTTTATTAGTGTCATTGTTTGCAATTATCGTGGATGAATTTTGTAGATAAAATATGTTAAGAGATAAAATATTTAATAGTATTATTTTTGTTCACAATTCAAGGGTAATCTTTTGAATTTCATTGTGCAAAGAATTGCTATTTATATTTATTGATAGGGAGGTAAAATTTCATAATTGTAATTAATTAGATATTTTTTTAATTAATAAAATCTAACTAACTATAATTTAGAAAACACTTTTTGAATGGCTGATTTCCCCTGCTCACTTTTACAAGATTCGCCAGCATTTACATGATCACCACATAGTCCGCAAGTACCTCCTTCTTCACGCTGAGAGGCGCATGTTCCTTTGAATTTCCCATCTTTTATAAAAATGAGTCTTACCGACATGAGCACAAAAAATACTGCTATAAAACCGATTGCCAACAATACTGTAGCCATAATTTTAAAATTTATTGCAAAGATAATTAATAGAACTATAACGCATAATAATAGTACAAAGTTTATACTTTTGAATTAAAAAAATGGAGACTAATGTCACAGATTATCAAACATAAAGATCCACAACGAAAGGAGAAATTAGAAGCATTTGATCGGCTTTTAACCATTATGGATGAGCTGCGGGCTAACTGCCCCTGGGATAAAAAGCAAACGATGGAATCTTTGAGACATTTGACGATTGAAGAGACCTATGAGCTTTCTGATTCAATAATTGAAGCAGACCTGCAGGAAATAAAAAAGGAACTTGGGGATATCATGTTGCATCTTGTGTTTTATGCCAAGATTGCCGATGAAGCAAATGCATTTAGTTTGATTGATGTGCTTCATGGTATTTGTGACAAACTGGTCCATCGTCATCCGCATATTTATGGAGATATAAATGTTGAAGATGAAGAGGCTGTTAAGAGAAACTGGGAAAAGCTCAAGTTAAATGAAAAAGGTAATAATTCAGTATTAGGAGGGGTTCCAACATCTCTTCCTGCTCTTATCAAGGCTATGAGAATTCAAGAAAAGGCCAGAGGTGTGGGTTTCGATTGGGAGAAAAAAGAACAGGTATGGGAAAAAGTGGAAGAAGAGATTCTGGAATTCAAAGAAGAAATTAACATAGAAAACAATCAACTTATTGACCAAAATCGTGCTATGTCTGAGTTTGGTGATATGCTTTTTTCGCTCGTCAATTATGCGAGGTTTGTCAATATTAATCCTGAAGAAGCCTTGGAAAGAACAAATAAGAAATTCATCAAAAGATTCCAGTACTTAGAAAACGAATCTTCAAAGGATGGGAAGAATATTTCTGAAATGACACTGGCTGAAATGGATAAGTATTGGGAAGAGGCTAAAAAATTAAAATAATCTCTCGATAAGAACTTAATTTACAGATCGCTTACTATTTTTGTCAACTTGTAAAACAGCAGTTCAAATGCTGAAATTAATTTTACCATCCTCATGAAAGTATTAAAATTTGGCGGTTCATCAGTAGGATCTTCAGAAAGCATCAAAGAAGTAATTGAGATCATTGCAGATTACAAATCGCAAAATATCCATGTAGCTGTAGTTTCTTCTGCCATGGAAGGTGTTACTAATAAATTACTTTTGATTGGGCAAAAGGCCTCCGAAAATGATGAGACTTATCTCGATTTATTAAAGGAAATTGAGCGAAATCATTTCAAAACCATCAAAGCGTTAATCAAGGTAAAAAACCAAAGCCACGCCTTGGCTTCGGTAAAAAAAATGTTCAACGATTTGGAAGATCTCACTCATGGGATATTCTTGCTTAAGGAACTTTCTTTGAGAACAACTGATTTGCTATTGAGCTTTGGTGAGCGGCTTTCATGTTATATTATAGTTGCATATGCAAATCAACAAGGCCTTGACACAGAACTACTTGATGCCAGAGCTCTTATTAAAACAGATAGTCGTTTTGGAAAAGGCAGGGTTAAAATTTTGAAGACGGAGAATAATATTAAGGAGTTTTTCAAAACCCATGAGCAAATTCAGGTTATTACAGGTTTTATTAGTTCTACAAATAAAAATGAGACAACTACACTCGGCAGAGGAGGATCGGATTATACGTCTTCAATTTTCGGTGCTGCTCTGGATGCTGAAGAAATAGAAATATGGACAGACGTTGATGGGGTATTGACTACAGATCCAAAACACGTAAAAAGTGCTTTTTCTCTTAGTGAAATGACTTATGAAGAAGCGATGGAAATGTCGCACTTTGGGGCAAAAGTGATTTATCCCCCGACTTTGCAGCCTGCTTTTCAAAAGAGAATCCCATTGAGAATAAGGAATACATTTAATCGCAATTTTCCAGGAACGCTAATTACCAATCTTGCTGAATCAGGAGACTATCTTGTTAAAGGAATTTCTTCCATTCGTGAAATATCATTGCTTAATTTTCAAGGCAGTGGAATGGTTGGTATTGCTGGTGTTTCATCTAGATTATTTGGAACACTCGCAAACAACGATATCAATCTGATTCTCATTACTCAAGCATCTTCAGAGCATTCAATTTGTTTTGCCTTGGACCCCAAAGATGACTCTCTGGCAAAAAAAGTAATTGAGGAAGAGTTTCGTAAGGAAATAGATTCTGGAAAAATAGACGAGGTAGTTATAGAGGAGCAAATGTCAATTGTCGCCATAATTGGTGAAAACATGGCCAATACCCCGGGTATTTCTGGGAAGTTATTTAATTCGCTTGGAAAAAATGGCATAAATGTATCTGCCATGGCGCAGGGTTCTTCTGAAAGGAATGTATCTATTGTCATTTCCAAAAAAGATATATCAAAAACCTTAAATACAATTCATGAAGTTTTCTTTCTTTCTGATGTGAAAACGCTAAATGTATTTATAATTGGTGTCGGCTTGATTGGAGGGACACTCATAAATCAGATAACCAGTCACAATAAAAAACTTGAAAAGGATCACGCCCTTAAAATAAATATTGTTGGTATGACCAATTCAAAGAAAATGATTTTTAGCGAAGAAGAATTAAGCCTGGAAAATTGGAAAGAGAATCTAATTAAACAAGGCGAAGTATCTTCGGTTGAGAAATTTGTTAATAGAATGGTCAATCTCAATCTTCAAAATTCCGTATTCGTGGACTGTACTTCCAACTCTGAGGTTGTTAGTGAATATGAAATTATTCTCCGACAATCTATTTCAATAACAACTCCAAATAAGTTGGCAAGCTCGGGTGATCTTGACAATTTTAAAAAATTAAAAAATCTTGCACTAAAAAACGATGTAAAATTTGTTTATGAAACTAATGTCGGGGCAGGTTTGCCAGTCATAACAACACTAAACGATTTGAAAATTAGTGGTGACAAGATTATAAAAATTGAAGGGGTGCTTTCGGGGACATTATCTTACATTTTTAATTCCTTTAAAGAGGGCACAAATTTTAGCGAGGTAGTAATGTCTGCCAAAGAAAAAGGATTTACAGAGCCAGATCCCAGGGACGACCTTAACGGCATGGATGTAGCACGGAAAATATTGATTTTGTCTAGAGAGATAGAACTTGATTTGAGTTTGGAAGATGTGACAATAAACAACATACTTCCTCAAGCTTGCATTGATGCAAATTCTGTGGAAGATTTTTTTAATGAATTGGAGAAGGCAAACAACTATTTTGAGAACCTGAGAAATGATGCTCAAGAAAATGGAAAAGTATTGAGGTTTATTGCCAAAATGGAAAATGGCAAAGCATCAGTTGGACTAGAGTCTGTCAACCATTTAAATCCATTTTTCGGATTGGATGGAAGCGATAATATGATTTCTTTTACTACGGATAGATATATGGAACGACCTCTTGTAATAAAAGGTCCGGGTGCAGGTGCAGAGGTTACAGCCGCTGGAGTTTTTGCAGAGATCATCAGTATCAGTCACTATTTAGGATAGAATGGAAAAAAAAGATCATCAGGATATTCGCTGGGAACAAAGATTTTCAAACTTTAATAAAGCTTTTAGCCAGCTTGAAATTTTCATTCAAAATGAATTTTTTATCATTTAACATGCACGATTCCATCAAAGTATTTGCTCCCGCTACCGTTGCTAATGTGACGTGTGGTTTTGATATTCTGGGATTCGCAGTAGATCAACCTGGAGATGAAGTCATACTTAAAAAGTCAGATTCCGGTAGTGTAAAAATAATTGAGATTACTGGAGATGGAGGAGCCTTACCTCTTGATCCTGACAAAAATACTTGCGGAGCAGTCATCAAAGCATTTTTAAAAAACCTCGAGATAGACCAGGGAATTGATATTTACCTCAATAAAAAGATGCCCCTTGGTAGTGGACTGGGCTCCAGTGCTGCGAGTTCCGTAGCTGCAATTTTTGCAATAAATGAATTGTTGGGAAGGCCAAAAAAATTGGCGGAACTATTGCCATATGCAATGGAAGGTGAACGAATTGCATGTGGGGCTGCACATGCCGACAATGTAGCGCCTGGATTATATGGAGGATTTGTGATTATTCGTAGTTATGATCCTTTAGATGTTATAAGTCTGAAAACTCCACCGGAACTATATGCAACCTTGGTACATCCGCATGTTGAGGTGAAAACCAAAGATGCACGTGAAATTCTTCGTAAACAGATTTACTTTAAGGATTCAGTCAAACAATCAGGAAATGTTGCTGGATTGATTGCAGGCCTTCTTACTTCAGATTATAATCTGATATCCAGATCAATGCACGATTATATTGTAGAACCAATTAGGTCTATTCTTATTCCTGGATATCAAGAAATAAAAGATACGGCCTTAGAAATTGGCGCACTAGGAGCAGGGATTTCTGGCTCAGGGCCATCAATTTTTGCTTTAAGCAAAGATCGTGATATTGCCGAAAAAATTGCAATTAAAATGAAATATGTTTATACTGCTTTCGATATAGAAAGTGAAACTTATGTGTCAAAAATCAATCAAACAGGCCCAAAAATTTTATAGTATTTAAATTAAAAAAATTATAGTAATGAAAACAGTTAAATCAATCAGTTTATTTTTTGCAGTATTAGTTATTCCTTTTTTATCAAATGCGCAAGACAAAGAGACGCTGGATCCGAAGCTCACTGAAGTATGGGAACCTGTTCCTGCTAAAATTACTCCCGGAGAAGATAATGCTCCTCCTTCAGATGCAATAGTTTTATTTGATGGTAAAGATCTAAACGAATGGACAAATCAAAAAGGAGGAATACCTGAATGGATAGTAGAAGATGGAGTTATGACAGTAAAGCCAAAAACAGGAATGATAAAGACCAAACAAAAATTTGGTGATTTTCAATTGCATATTGAATGGAGAACCCCTGCTGAAGTAAAAGGTGAAGGGCAAGGTCGCGGAAACAGCGGTATATTCATGATGGAAAAATATGAACTTCAAGTGCTGGATTCTTACGAAAGTATCACATATTCTAATGGTCAGGCAGGAAGTATGTACAAGCAAAGTATCCCTTTGGTAAATGCATGCAAAGGTCCTGGAGAATGGCAAATATATGATGTTATTTTTATGGCTCCGGTATTCACAGAAAAGGGGTCTTTAAAATCTCCGGCAAAGATCACAGTCCTTCACAATGGAGTTTTAATTCAAAATGACTTTGAGCTAAAAGGTAAGACAGAATTTAATAGAATTCCAAAATATGAACCTCATGGCAAAGCTTCGATTTCACTGCAGGACCATGGAAACCCAACGAGTTACAGAAACATTTGGCTGAGGGAACTATAATATCATTGGATTAGAAGATAAAATATTTTTCTGGCTGAGGTTGGATTCCTTGTTGTTGTCAATTATCGATAAAAAAGTATCTGGGTCAGGTCGAATTCTATAGTTGTCAGTTTGATCGAAATAAATGATTTTGCCAGATTCATCTGCAATAATTACTGTAGGTAGCACTGTATCAGAATCATAACCAAATATTTCCATCCCAAAAGGCGTTCCACCTGATGCATATATGCCAAGTTGTTTGGCTGAAGTATTATCTATATCTGTTAAAAACAAGAATGGGACATTCATTTTATTGGCCAAATTAATTGTATGCTGTTGCGGTTGCGGACTTATTAACAATACTTCCACACCCAATTTATTGATTCTTTGGTATTGCTTTGATATCTCCTTGATTTGAGCCATGCAAAGAGGACACCAATTGCCTCTATAAAAGAGATAAATTAGTTTTTTACCTCCAAAAACTTTTGAGCTAATTGATTTCCCATTTTGATCCAATAAAATGAGCTCAGGCATTTGTTGACCTAATCTTATTTCATTGGAAGAAATTTTTGGTAAAAAAGAATACCAATAGATGTAAATAATCCAAAGGGCAAAATTTATCATCGACAATACCATAAATATCCAATGGCTTTCTGATACCATAAAGTGCCATATCCCCCAACAAACTCCGAAAAATACCAACGCCGTTATAAACCAAAGATTACGGGAAGTTCTTGGCGTTTTGAAGACAAATAACCTGATGAGGAATAATACCGGAATCATTGCGGTAAGTATCAGCCCAAAATGCCACCCCTGGTTTGATAAACCTTTTGTAAATCCCAGCACAGAATTAACAATCCAAAACGTTGTTGCAGATGTAATAAAAATCGATTTAGCCCTGTGCATTTTTGTTTTGATAAATAAAAATTGTCCGAAAATATATTATTGAATTTGCCTGATATATCGTATTGGATACATTTATAGATATATTTGAAATAATTTTATTGATAGAGGAATGACATCATTGCCGACAATTAAATGGAAAATAAATGAAGGAATATTTATTTTAATAATTGTTCTTTTAGCTATGTTTGTTTTACGTTAATTGTGATTAGAAATTAATTATCATAGATTAAACTTTGGCAATACCACTTGATCATTATTTATGAAGTCAATTCTCAGAAATTTATTTTACAACAATCCTGATCCTTCAATAAAATACAACAACGAACAAAAACGTACCCAGAGGTTATTGATGATAATTAATTTTATTGTTATCACAGTACCAATATTTGTCATTTACGATATAGTTCTTGCTATTCTGAATATTGATGATTTTACTCCTGAAAAATTGCCACTTATAGTTTTCTGGTTATTATTTGTGATTTCTTTATTTCTCGCTAAAAAAGGTACTTATATCCCAGCTAAACTAATTATAATTTATGCTCCTTTGATTTTAATGAGTACTTATTCACTTATGGGAGAAATAATTGGTGAGCACTTTTTATGGCAACCAGTTATGGTATTGGGTATGTCCATCGTTCCATTTTTAGTATTGGATGTCAGAAAAGATAGACCATGGCTTATCTTTGTATTTATTTCTTTTTTAATATTTGTTGTCTTTCACAACGATATTATGCTATATGGCGCCAAAGATTCTTTAGCAGTTTTATTTAACAAATTAAATACTACACCTTTTGTTTACAATTCTGTTCGCATCATCATTTTTCTATTTCTTACCCTGATCATTTATTATTCTGTCAATCTAAACGATCAGCAAAATTTGATTAATGAAAAAATCAATGAATCACTGATATCAACAAGTAAAAATCTTGAGGTAGCCAATGCTGAATTAAGTGCTCAGAGAAATGCTATCAATCAATCAGCGTCACTAATTATTACGGATGAGTTCAGAAAAATTGTTACTGTAAATGATAATTTCTTAAATCTTTCAGGTTACGCGCTTCAGGAATTAATTGGTATAAAAGCTCACTCATTAATTTCTGATAATCACGATGAGGATTTTTTTAGCGTATTGACACAGACAATTGAGTCTGGAAGAGTTTGGCGTGGTGAGCTGAAAAATAGTATAAAAGGTGGGGGATATTTTTGGATGCAAACTGCTATATCGCCAATTTTTTATCAAAATAAAAAGCAAAAGGGATATTTGGTTATTATGTTTGATATTACAAAATTGAAAGAGGATGAAGAAAGACTTGAACGACTCAACTATGAAAAAGACCGGATACTTTATGCAGTTGCTCATGATCTTAAAAATCCATTGCTCAATTTCAAGGCATTGTTGGATTTGATCAAATCAGGAGCTGTAAAAAAAGATGAAAAAGCGGAAGTTTTCAGGTTGATGACAAAAGACTGTGATCATTCCACAGATCTGATATCCGAGTTACTGGAAATTGGAAGACTTGAAGATGAAAATTTTGTTCTCGAAAAGAAATCACTAGATCTAAATGAATTTCTTGAAAATTCGTTGGAGCAATTTGAAAATAATATTACTAAGAAGTCAATTAGGTTTGTGAAAAAATTTGAAAGCGACCTAAGACCTGTTAAACTAAATGAGAGAGAATTTATTAGGGTTATTAACAATTTGATTAGCAATGCAATAAAATTTACTCCTGAAGAAGGTGAGATAAAAATAACTTCTAAACCCATTTCTAATGATAAAGTATCAATAGAGATATCAGATACTGGAATTGGTATTTCAGAGGAATTGCTCCCAATCATCTTTGATAAATTTTCAAAAGCGCGGAGAAAAGGAATTGAAGGAGAAAAATCAACAGGTCTTGGGATGTGGATTGTAAAACATATCATCAGACTTCATCATGGTGAAATATCTGTTAAAAGCCTCGAAAACAAAGGAACTACATTTACGATAATATTGCCTACATAGTACTTTTCAATAACAATACTCTTTATAGATTAAGTTTTCACATTGATTTATTGAATGAATTTAAATTATCGAATTTGAAACTATACATTTTTCATTATGGATAATGCATTGTTTTGCTTAGTGTAAAAAAAATATTAACAAATGAGCATAATTTTTATTGATTTGATTATGTTTGTTTGACAACAATAACTATTCAATCGCTTAGCTTTTTGATAGGCAATCCTCCTTGACTTTAGTATTAGTAATTTATTTTTATTGGCATCAATAAATGGAATCAGTATTGAATAAAAGTGATAAAGATACCAGTGATAAAACTATAAGATTCGACAACAATCAGAAGCGAATTAATAGATTATTGATAATTATCAATT
>CAYREN010000088.1:0-6528 GCA_964423255.1 uncultured Roseivirgaceae bacterium
AACATTTTCAAATATTATAACACAAAAATTCAGCGAACGTATGTGCTGAAAGACATTGATTTATCTATAGAAGAAGGTGATTTTGTAAGTATAATGGGACCCAGCGGAGCGGGTAAATCAACGCTCCTCAATATTATTGGTATGCTAGACGAACCATCTGAAGGAGAGTATTTTTTTTACGATGAGCCTGTGCAACAATTAAAGGAAAAGCGTAAATCACAATACCATCGTGATTTTATTGGGTTTATTTTTCAAGCCTATCATTTGATTGAAGAGTTGACTGTGTATGAAAATATTGAAACGCCTCTACTTTATAAAGGGATAAAGGGAAAGGAACGAAAGTCGATAGTTGCCGAGTTGCTGGACAGGTTTAACATTGTGGCAAAAAAAGACCTCTTTCCTGAGCAGCTTTCAGGAGGACAGCAGCAATTGGTTGGTGTGGCCAGAGCCATTGCAGGCAAACCGAAATTATTATTGGCCGATGAGCCAACAGGAAATTTACACTCCGAACAGGGCAGGATGATCATGGATCTTCTAAAAACATTGAACGAAGAAGGTATGACAATTATCCAGGTGACACACAATGAAGAATTTGCCGGGTATGGAAATAGAATAATAAATATCGTTGATGGAAGGATTGAGGGTTAGTTCATGGACTATTTGAATTCCTTAAATTCAATACCATTTCCAATTTTTTTAATTTATCAGGTGCTATAGAAATTAATTATTATCTTTTCCGTTTTCTGATTTATGTGATTGCAAGGCAGATTTAAATGTAGCTTAAAATGTTTGTATATTGATGTTTCAATAATATCTACAAATTTTAATCACAAGAAAGATGTTCAAATATGCCCTCACCATTTTAGGTCTATTTGTTTTATTATCTATCATTTCTTCATTTGATGATGATGCTAAATCATCCATCAAAATTAATGTAGATGTAGAAGAGAAAGTATATGAGTTTGAGTCAGCCAAAAACGGAGCCAGCCCAATGTGGTGCTATGGCAATACTTGTATAGCGCGCTATGGAGATAGGGTGGTAGCTTCTGGATTAGAGACAATTAAAGATGTAAAAATTCTTCATAATGTGCGCTGGACATTGTTTGAACGAACTGATGCTGGAAAATGGAGATTGATAAAGAAAGATATGAAAGACCGCACAAGAGAGCCTTGCCCAATGGGTGTATTTAACAATGGCCAGATATTTCTTTCTGTAAACCCAACACTCACCAAACTCAATGAATATAGCGGACCTGCGGAGCCACAGATATTACAATTTGATATTAATAACCTTGATGGGAAATCAGAAACACTCTTGCCTGCCTGGGAAGGAGTTCCGGAATTTACTGAGCATTCTTATCGAAGTTTTGCTGTTGATGCTTCTTCCAATGAGATGATCATTTTTCAAAATATTGGTTATACTCATGCAGAATGGTCTTTTAGAGATAAAAAAGGAAAATGGAAAAGCAATGGCAAATTGATATGGCCTTGGGGAAGTGATTACGAAGAGCCGGTGGCAATTCGTGTTTGTTATCCTTCAGTCCAACTCAAGGATCGGGAAGTTCATTTTTTAGGTGTCAGCGATATTATGGAACCCAACAAAGAATGGAGAGATTATAAATATAAAATAACGGGTAGAAAATGGGACTATGATTTTAGAAGGTTGTTTTATACTTATTCGGACGACATTGGCAATGGTGAATTTCACGATTGGATAGAAATTACAAGTCGGGAAAAAACAGGGGGAAATATCACTCCGTGCGATCTGTGGGTAGCCCCTTCCGGGATGGTACATATTCTTTGGTTGGAGCGTGCGTTGGATGAAAGATTGTGGAAAGATTTTTTCCCTGATGAAAAGCAAAAATATATTCTCAATTATGCAATATTGAAAAAAGGAAAAGTTGTTGCCCAAAAAGCAATTATGGAGAGTAGTGACCTTGATGAAGTAATTCCTGGCAAGGGCAGATTTCATGTAACACCCAATAACCGATTATTTGTTTTTTATTATGTTCATAGTAAAAACGATGATTTCAAAGAAAATAGGCTCATTGAAATTTATGAAAATAACAGGTTTAGCAAATCAATAAGTGTGGAATTGCGACAACCTTTTAGTAATTTTTTCACTGCCTCGGTTCGTGGTGGGTCAGCTCCGTCAAATTATTTAGATGTATTTGGCAAAAGTGATGTAAATGAAATGCGATATGCGAGAATTCAGATCTTGGGCAATTAACATGTTTTATTCAAGTGTAATTTGAAAGGTTGGGGATGTTGAGATTTTTCGAATATTTTAAAAATAAGAGTTGTGAGATATAGTAGCAAAATAATAAAAAATATGGATAACTTCCTTTTTACATAATTATGAAAAGAAAAAAGGCCATTAATCTGATTACCACCGGTGCAGCAATTTCTTTTTTAGGAATGCCTGGCGCGTTAAAAAGTTCAACATTTAAAGCAAATAAAAATATGATGCTAAAAGGAAATATAAATCACTCAGCCTGCCGCTGGTGTTACAATGATATTCCAATGGATAAATTCCTCAGTGCTGCCAAGGACATTGGGCTGAAAGGTATTGATCTGCTCGGGCCGGATGAATGGAAACTGGCCATAGACAAAGGAATGACATGCTCTATGACAACCGGAGATAAATTTGGTATTGAAGATGGGTTTAACGATCCTTCTTTGCATGATGCGCTGTATGAAAATTATGCTAATCTTATCCCAAAGGCTGCCGATCTTGGAATAAAGAACATCATTTGTTTTTCCGGTAACAGGCACGGGTTGAGTGATGAAAAGGGTATTGAAAACTGCTCCAAAGGCCTTGATCGGGTTGTGAAACTGGCCCAGAAATACGGCGTTTATATTGTGATGGAATTGTTGAATAGCAAAGTCGATCATGCTGATTATCAATGTGATTTCACTCCCTGGGGAGTGAAACTTTGTGAAAAGGTAGGGTCGGATCATTTTAAGCTGTTGTATGACATCTATCATATGCAAATCATGGAAGGAGACGTGATTGCTACCATTCAGAAATACCATAAGTATATCAATCATTATCACACCGGCGGGGTTCCTGGTCGTCATGAAATCAATGAAACCCAGGAATTGTATTACCCGGCTATCATGAAAGCCATTGTCGAGACGGGATATGATGGATTTGTTGCTCAGGAATTTATACCGACCTGGAACGATCCCTTAAAAGCTCTGGCCAAAGGCGTGGAAATTTGTGATGTATAATAATTGCCACGAATGCACGAATGAATGGTGCATGCTATTTTCGTGCATTCGTGGCATCTTATTCCTCTATATCCTTAATAATATCTTCTAATTCCTCACCGGTAGTTTTGAGTTTTGTCTTGCATTGTTTGATGAGCTCAGCAGCACGCTTCACCAATGCAGATAATTCGTCGACATCAGGATCTTCACTTTCAATTTTTTGAACGATTGATTCTATCTCTTCAAGAGATTTTTTATAATTAAATTTTTTAGAGGCCATATTATTTTTGTTTTTGTGATAGCAGTTTACTTTTCATTTCCAGTCGATTGGTGATGGTGGTGATTGTAGCATCTTTTCCCAGAGAATCTATCTTATTGATATTCACTCCATCTGCCAAAGTGATACTGTATCCTCTTTTAAGAATGTTAATAGGGTTTATGATTTCCAGTTCTCTGATCAAATGCTCGAGCTTCTCATCTTCCTTTTCAAGTATGCGTAATGGTTGTTTTGATATACTCTGCGAGAGTCTTTCTAATTGATGCTCATTTGTATTTATTATTGATTTATGATTAAAATTTAAATACTGTGCTAATCCAATCAATTTTATATCTTCTGCATTTAGGATAGTTTGCACATTTCTATGAAATATATTAATGAGCTGATCAATTTTATTGCTTTCATCAATTAAAGATTGGTTGAGGAAGCCTGACAGTTGATCAAGATTTCCATCGAGTTGCTCTTCAAAATTCTTAGCACCCATTATTATAAATTCTGCAACAGCGGTGGGGGTTTTCATTTTGGTATGCGCCACGAGGTCTGCAATTGTTTCGTCTCGTTCATGACCAATTCCGGTGATAACAGGAATTGGAAATTGTGCGATGTGGCTACCTAATTCATATGAATCGAAACAATCTAAATCTGTTGCTGCACCACCTCCTCGAATGATCACCAATAAATCAAAATCTTCTAATTGATCAAAAATGAGATGCATTGAATTGATAATAGACAACTCCGCTTTATTGCCTTGCATGGTAGAATTGAACAACTGAACATCAAAGCGATAGCCAAAATCATTGTCGCTAAGTTGATCCATAAAATCACCAAACCCTGCCGCCGTTTCACTACTAATAACTGCAATTCTCTGAGCTACAATTGGAAGATCCATTTCTTTGTTCATTTCAAAAACGCCATCGTCCTGGAGTTTTTGAATGATTTCTTGTTTTCTTTTAGCTCGCTCTCCCAGGGTATATTGAGCATCTATGTCTTTAATATTTAATGAAAACCCATAGATTTCGTGAAACTGAACTGTGGCATTGAAGAGTATTTTCATACCCGGCTTTAGATTTTGTCCAGTGATGCTTACAAACCATGCGCTCAAATTACGGTAGGTGTATGACCAGATTGTGGCCCTGGATTTTGCCAGTATTTTGTCATCTTCTTTTTCTACCAATTCGAGGTAACAATGTCCATTGCGATTGTGCCTCATTTCACCAATCTCAGCTACAACCCAATAGGAGGGTTCTAAATTATTGGCTAATACCTCACCAATAGTTTTATTTAGAGTTAATAAAGAAAGATGTTCCATCCAACAAATTTATAAACTCAAATTTATCTAAATGGAAGCTTATGTAATACAAAAACTTTTAAAAACTGAAGTTATTTATTCTTTGAAAATGGAATATTGTAGATCAATGTAGCACCAAAAAAACTATTTGGTTTTAATTGTTGTGTTTCACCTGGTAAGGCAACAGGGATATTATAATGATAGCTGAGTGCAAATGTGAAATTATTTACATAAAAATAAAATGGTGCAGAAAAACTGTAGTTCATTATCCCAAATACGTTATTTGAGGTAATAATATATTCTGCCAGTTCATCACGATAGGTCTCATAAATTTTTATTTCGAGTTCCAAATACCTTTTTCGATTGTTTTTCCAAAGGAATCTAATTTCTCTTTCGCCATATTCCCGAAACATAATCTGGCGAATATCATATCTTGTTTGTAAATTTTTCTCTGGGTAAATTGGAGTAATATTATAAATATCTGAATTGCCCATTAGTATCGATGCAGTTGGTAAAAATACAAATCGGTCTATAAAACCCCATTTGCTTTTAGAGAATTTGTACATAATATTTCCACGAATTCTATGGGCTTGTTCTTCCCCGAATAAATATGAATAATCACCTGCTAAAGTAAATTTCCCTAATTCAAAATAATTTGAAATATTTAAACTGTTTGTGATTGGATAATAAATTAATTCATCTCCTTCATCAGCATAATTATAAAAATAGTGATCGTAACTAATTGTGTATGTCCATTTATTATTCAGATTTCCCATGTAGCCAACTGTGGAAATGGTGGGGTTGTAATTGGGTTTTATTTCGCTATTCCAATATCCAGATACATCTGCAAACAAACCCGTATTGTGATAATAAGATACACCAAGACTAAATCCGTGCTGAGAAATGCCGAAATTTCTGCCCGCATACGTGATATTGCTGGTATAGCCCATCCTCAATGCGAGTTGTGAATATTTGTAATCGTATCTTAACAGACTATCAATGAGATCAAAAATATCCAATGAATCACTTGTCAGCTCAAATTCCAATTGGTCTAAAAGAATGGAATCACTTTTTATATAATAATTGAGAAGAGAATCGTAATCTGATTTTTGGGCAATACTATTGAATGAAAGTAGCAAACTACTTATTGACAATGTTATAAAAAGTTTTGCCTGTATGCTCAAAACTATATAATTTTTTGGGTAATAAGCTTTTATAATAAAATCCGGAGGCTCGCTTTTAAAACCTCCGGAAGTTATTAATTATTGTTTCTGTCTTTCATCATTTCATGTCTTTGCATCATTTTCTGATTTTGATTTTGACGCTGTCGTTGTTGCTGAATTCTTTTCAACAGCATTTGTTGAAAGTCTTTCTCTGCATTTTTTAGTTTATATAATTGCTTAGTAGATATAACGTCAGTCATTCGATTGGAATACTCCTTTTCGAGATTGAGCTGTCTTTGCTTCAATTCCATAGATTTTCTTACTAAATCTTTTCCTTGTTCTTCAGTTAGATTTTCCATATCTACACTTTTTCTTTCAGCTATCAGCTGTTTTCTTATTGCTCTTTTCTCCAAATTGTATTCTCTATATACTGGCCAGAACTTTTCTGCCTGATCAGGAGTCAGCCCAAGTCTATCAGTAATTAATGCAATTCTGGCACTCTCTATTTTTTTCATGGCTTCTCTGTTTTGCGCATATGCTCCAAAAGAAAAAAGGACTAATAAAATTATTACGCTAGTTCGTTTCAT
>CAYREN010000088.1:6628-14875 GCA_964423255.1 uncultured Roseivirgaceae bacterium
TATAATAAATCTCCATCTAATTCATATTCCTCGAACAACATTTCGATATCTTCGTCTTTCATATCCATGTCTTGCATGATAAATCCATCTTCACCAAAATCAAGATCTAATGATGCGAGGTCCAGTTCTTCTATTATTTCCTCAGTCGAAATATCTGTTGTCATGAGAAAAGCTATCAGGTCTTCCGTAGCAATTTGGGCCAGGAGATCATCGGCGCTTTGTCCGTTGCTATTTCGATTGATACTTATATAAAATACAATTAAAATAACAGCTATTGCTGGACTGGCAACTTTTAGAATCAGATTCCAATTAAAGAAAGAACCTGTAACTTGATTTTTTGTGTTCACCCTATTTTGAATTCTTGTGGGTAACTGATCAAAGTACTTATCAGGTGTTGTATAAATATTTTTCTTTTTTATATCTGTGAGTTTCATACGGCTCAGTTTTAAACTTTAGACATGTTTAATTGAATAAGGTTTAATGTTGTTTCAAAAATTTTTCGATTTTTTTTACTGCATGGTGATAATTAGCTTTTAAACTCCCAACGCTTGTTTCGGTAATCTTTGATATTTCTTCATATTTCATTTCGTCAAAGTATTTCATATTAAAAACAAGCCTTTGTTTATTTGGCAATTGCAGCAATGCCTTCTGAAGTTTTAATTGTATTTCATCTCCATCAATGTAGGGTGAATTATCTAGCTTGTTGGCAAGTTCATGCTGAACATCGTGAATTGGAAGAAAAAATTTGTTTTTCTTCTTACGTAGAAAATTAAGACATTCATTGGTGCCGATGCGATAAATCCAGGTGTAAAGCTGCGCATCTTCCCTGAAGCTATTTAAATTTTTCCATACTTTTAAAAATACTTCTTGCACAAGATCATCGGTATCATCATGATCTATCACCATTTTTCTAATATGCCAATAGATTTTTTCCTGGTATTTTCGCACCAATAAATTGAAACCATAATTCATGGTTTCAGGATTCCGTAGTTTTAAAAGTAATTCTTTATCGTCCAAAGTAGAATCGATTATGATGGATTAGATACAGGAATGTGAAAAAGGTTTAACTCATCAATTAGATCAATTCAAAATTATAACTATAAGTTTATCTTCTTTAAGACATAGGTATTTATACCAATAGTAATATTATCTATGTAACTTTCGCTTTAATATTAATGATATAGTTAAACGCCTGATGGGAGCTAAAAAAAGTATTACAGGTGTTGTCAATATATGGACATTACGAGTTAAGGTAAAAGCAGTTATTAGTTAATATGAAAAAAACAGTTGTATTAGGCGCAAGTTCCAAACCATCAAGATACTCCAATAGGGCTTGTATAATGTTAAATGATGCAGGAATTGATTTTGTACCAGTAGGAGTTGATAATGGATATATTCTCGACAAGAAAATTCTCAATATTATCGATAAACCTATCATTGAAGATGTGCACACAATATCATTATATATCAATGCATTAAGGCAGGTAAGCTTGTATGATTATATCCTAAGTCTTAAACCAAAAAGGTTAATATTTAATCCTGGGACAGAAAATACGGAATTAAAAGATCTTGCCATAAATCAAGGTATTGAGGTAGAAGAAGCCTGTAATTTAGTATTGATTAGCACTGGACAGTTTTAAAATTCTTACAGCACATTGTTAAATTATATTGTAGATGGCCTTAACTAAAATACTTTGCTTATGTCCATTGTTTTTTTTACATTAATCACCCAAATATTATCATTAAGAAAAATCCATGATATCAAGACAAAACATTCTTTTAATATCAATATTCGGAATCTTATTTTTAGCCATATGGCTACTTACCGAAAGCAAATCTGGCACTAATAACAGTGGAGGAAACAGTTCGAATCTACCTAAAGAAATAAGTTTCAATTTTCATGTAAAACCCATCTTGTCTGACAAATGCTTTGCATGCCATGGGCCGGACGCTAACAAAAGAAAAGCCGGTTTAAGATTGGATATTGAAGAAGTTGCAAAAGCGGAGTTGGTAGAAAACCCAGGTAAATTTGCTATTGTACCAGGAGAGGTTGGAGAAAGTGAGCTTATTTCCAGGATATTTAGCGATGATGAAAGTGTGATGATGCCACCTCCAGAATCTCATTTAAAGGTAAGTGAAGAGCAGAAAGCAATTCTAAATAAATGGATTAAGCAGGGCGCCAAATATCAACCTCATTGGGCGTTCATTCCTCCACGAGAATCACCAATTCCAGAGATTGAAAATGATAGCTGGATAAATAATGAAGTTGACAATTTTATAGTCAATGAGTTAGATCAAATTGGTCTGGAGCCATCTGAAAAAGCTTCCAAGGCTAAATTGATCAGAAGAATAAGCCTTGATATTACCGGCCTTCCACCAACATCCGAAGAACTTGAAAAGGCTATGAATATTGAATCGGAAGATTACTATGAGGATATGGTGGACTATTACCTGGCCAAGAAAAGCTATGGTGAAAGAATGACAAGAGAATGGTTGGATGTATCGAGATATGCTGATTCTCATGGATATCAGGACGATAGCTACAGAACAATGTGGCCATGGAGAGATTGGGTAATTAGCACCTTCAATAAAAATATGCCTTATGATCAATTTTTAACATGGCAAATTGCCGGTGATTTAATGCCTAATGCAAATAAGGCTCAGATATTAGCCACCGCATTCAACAGGAATCACCCAATTACCCAGGAAGGTGGCGTAATTGATGAAGAGTACCGATCGACATATGTCAGTGATAGAACAAATACGCTAGGAAAGGGGATTCTTGGTATTACTTTAGAATGCGCCAAATGCCACGACCATAAATTTGACCCAATTTTACAAACTGATTATTATAGTATGTATGCCTTTTTTAATAATGTAAATGAAAAAGGGTTGCAGATGGATGCCGTGCAGGCAAAGAATAAAAAGTATTATGCCGATGCACCATATATAAAAATCAATGATGATGATCTGGAAGGGATTCTTTCTTTTATAAATAAAACTGACACAGGAAATTTGAACGTCATGGTGATGAATGATTCCACCAAGCGAGATGCTTTCGTGTTGTTGCGAGGAAATTATGATGCGCCGTCTGATACTGTCAAACCCTCAACTCCTGTATCAATATTGGAGTTCTCGGATGATTATCCAAAGAATAGACTTGGCCTTGCCAAATGGCTAACCAATAAAAACAACCCACTGACAGCCAGGGTATATGTCAATAAGCTTTGGGCAATGCTTTTTGGAAGAGGTATTGTTTTGACCATAGAAGATTTTGGAAGTCAGGGAGCTTTGCCAACCCATCCAGAGTTATTGGATTGGCTGTCGTACAAATTTGTAGAACATGACTGGGATATTAAGTACATTTTGAAAAAGATGCTGATGAGTGCCACATATCAACAGTCTTCTGTCCTTACAGAAGATAAAATCAAAGTTGATCCGGAAAATCTTTACCTGGCAAGAGGCCCAAGATTTAGGTTGGGAGCTGAAGAGATTAGGGATTACATACTTACTACCAGTGGATTGTTGAATGATGAAATTGGTGGGCCGAGTGTAAAACCTTACCAACCTGCCGGACTTTGGGAAGAAACCAATGCTGGAGGCAATCGTGGGATTTTGACAACATATGTTCCCGATACCGGAGATAAGCTTTATCGAAGGTCGTTATATACTTTTTGGAAAAGAACATTGCCTCCTCCTTCCATGACTATTTTTGATGCACCAAATCGTGATTTATGTGAAGTCAGAAGGCAAAAGACCAATACTCCATTGCAAGCACTCGCCATGCAAAATGATGTACAAGTATTGGAGAGTGCAAAAGTATTGGCCTCAAATGTAATTGATGAGAATTCTGTAGATGTAGTGAAAACCATATTTAAAAATATTCTTATTAGGGAACCCAGTGAAAATGAACTTGAAGCACTTCAGGTTTATTATAAAACATTCCTGGAGAAATTTGAGGTAGGATATGAAGATGCAGAAAAATTACTTTCTGTTGGTCAAGATTCATCTGAATATAATAACCCTGCCGAAACTGCCGCATTGATGATGGTAGCGCAAGTACTATATAATCTTGACGAAACTATTACAAAAGAATAACTGCATATGGGTATGAAAGATAATATCAACAAAGAAAAACTGAATATTAACAGGAGACACTTCTTTTCAAAATTAAGTGTTGGTTTGGGGACTTTGGGACTCGGGTCATTATTGATACCTGACTTGTTTAAAGGAAGTTATGGTGGATCTGATCAAGAGATGCTTAAGCTGGGCGTTCCACATTTTGCCCCAAAAGCCAAGCGAATTATTTATTTATTTCAGGCAGGAGCTCCATCACAGTTTGAGTCATTTGATTACAAACCTTTGCTTAACGAAAGAATGGGAGAAGATCTTCCGGAATCCATAAGAAAAGGTCAACGACTTACAGGCATGACTGCTAATCAGGAAAAATTTCCATTGGTAGGTTCATTCTCCGGATTTTCGCAATATGGGCAAAATGGAACTTGGGTAAATGATTACTTTCCGCATATAGGAAAAATTACCGATGACATATGCATTATTAATAGCATGCATACCGAAGCCATAAATCACGATCCTGCCATCACATTTTTTCAGACGGGCAATCAAAACTCCGGAAGGCCGAGCATGGGTTCCTGGATGAGTTATGGTCTGGGAAGTGAAAATCAAAATCTACCATCCTTTGTTGTGCTTACGTCACGTGGAAAGGGTAATAGTCAGGGCTTGTACTCCAAGCTCTGGTCAAGTGGTTTCTTAGATTCAAAACACCAGGGAGTATTACTTCGCTCGGGAAAAGATCCCGTATTATACCTCAATGACCCTGAAGGCGTTTCGAGAAGTGACAAAAGATTGATGCTGGACGAGATAGTTAATTTGAACAATCAGCATTTTGAAAAGGTAGGTGATGATGAAATTCAATCAAGAATTGCTCAATATGAAATGGCTTATCGAATGCAAATGTCTGTGCCAGAAGTCATGGACATAAAAAAAGAACCTGAGTCAATAATAAAGATGTATGGAGCAGAGGCTTTGATTCCCGGAACTTTTGCTGCTAACTGCCTTCAAGCCAGAAGACTTGCAGAGAACGGCGTGAGGTTTATTCAACTTTATCATCAAGGCTGGGATCAGCATGGCAATTTGCCAGGAGAAATGTCAAAGCAGGCTATGGATGTAGACCAGGCATCTGCTGCCTTGGTGTTGGACTTAAAGCAACGTGGTATGCTGGATGATACACTGGTAATTTGGGGAGGGGAGTTTGGCAGAACAAATTATTGCCAGGGGAAATTTCGCCCAGATAATTATGGCAGAGACCATCACCCAAGAAGCTTCAGTATTTGGATGGCAGGTGGTGGAATTAAAAAGGGGATTACTTTTGGTAAAACAGATGAATTTGGATACAATATCGTAAAAGATCCAGTACATATTAATGATTTTCATGCCACATTACTACATCTCATGGGCATTAATCATGAACAACTTACTTTCAAATACCAGGGAAGAAGATTTAGGTTAACAGATGTGGCAGGCAATTTGGTTCCCGGAATATTAGCATAAATTATTAAAATAGCTTCGTTCGAATATATTATTTGAATTAAAAAAAAACCAGATAAAGAATTAGTACTAACACCTTTTTTGAAAATTTTTAACAAATGAATACAACATTTTTTAGTAAGCTACTTGATTTTGGTATTTACGCTTTGGTCATACTTCTTACTTTTTTACTGGTTTTTGAAAAGTTTGTTGAAGTGCCAATTATTGTTGGTTGGCTAGGGCATTGGCATCCTTTGATTCTTCATTTTCCAATTGTCCTAATTCTGGTCACCATTATTCAGTACTGGAGAAAGGACACTGAATTCCATTG
This sequence comes from uncultured Roseivirgaceae bacterium, assembly GCA_964423255.1. GTDB lineage: Bacteria > Bacteroidota > Bacteroidia > Cytophagales > Cyclobacteriaceae > JAAUQL01. The sequence goes on from CAYREN010000088.1 coordinate 12,507, forward strand.
GTACTTGTCCTTCACTACTTTGGTTACACTTGCCACAGCAATTACCGGATTGATTTTAAGCCTTGAAGGAGGTGACAAGGGTGGAGTACTTTTGACCCACCAATGGTTGGGAGTTTCGGTAGCTTTTATTATGGCTTTTTGGTATTGGATTTCTCAAAACCCTGAATTTCAGATTTTTTATTATAAAGTTCTTCATGGTGGTTTAGTAATATTGATTGTTGTTGCAGGACATTTTGGGGGTATGGTTACGCACGGTAGCGATTTTCTTGCAATAAATATATCTGGCAATGATGATGATATTACCCTTCCCGATAACCCAAATATTTATACTCATATTGTCCAGCCTGTGTTTAATAAAAAATGTGTGTCTTGCCATAACGAAAATAAGGCAAAAGGTGAATTGGTGATGACAGCATATGCTTCTTTGATGAAAGGAGGAGAATCAGGAAGTGTTTTAGATATGGGTGACTTAGAAAATAGTGAGTTGCTCAATCGAATAAATATGCAGCTGGAACATGAAGACCATATGCCGCCAAAAGATGAAAAGCAACTCAATGATCAGGAATTAAATATTTTGAAAGCCTGGATAAATCAAGGCGCACCAAGTGAAATGTATTTTAATGATATGGATGAGCATTTGGATCTTTATGAAATTGTAAAATCGAAAATCGAAGATAGCAAATCAAATACCTGGGACTTATTGCCTAATGTTTCTGATAACCTTATCACCGAATTATCATCTGAATATTGCACAATTAAGAGAATGTTCAACAACTCCAACGCGCTTCAAGTATTAGTATTTCCCAATAGTGCATATAGCCCGGATTTGCTTCAAAGTTTAAAAGGTATAGCCAAAAATATCGTAGAACTAAATTTGAGTAGTTTACCTCTCGGCTCGCAAGATTTAAAGATAATCGGCACATTTTCAAATTTAGAATTATTGAAAATGAGCAACACACCAATTGGAGATGATGAAATTCAATACTTAACCCAACTGGAAAAATTATCAACCTTACAGGTTTACAACACTCAGATAGGGGATGGAGGTATTGATCATATTGCGTCCATTCAAGGCCTGAATAATATTTATATTTATAATACAAACATCACGACAAAAGGTGTGGCTGAGCTACAAGTTAAAAAGGAAGGGTTGAACGTAATTTCAATTTCTGAAGAGTCGTTGAGTTTCAAATCAGTATTGCCTTCACCGAAACTATCTCCGGAAATTATATTTTTCAACGAACCATTTTATGCGAAATTGATTCATCCTTTAAAGGAGATTGATTTCAATTATTCCATTGATGGATCAACACCAGATGAAAATTCTCCTCAAATCAGTGATAGCATCTTAATTGAGAATAATTTTACAATGAAATATTTTGCTTCCAAAGCAGGGTGGGAGCCAAGCAATATTGATTCAGTAACTTTTATCAAATCTGCTATAAAACCCAGAGATTTTTATTTAAAACACTCTCCAGATCAAAAATATTTGGGTGTTGGAAAATCACTACTTTTTGATTTGGTGAAAGGATCTGTTGACTTTGGCGATAATGACTTTATGGCTTTTAAAGACAACCAATTCATTTTGACTTGTGAGCTGGAAAAGGAAATGACAATACATGGTATATTGTTAAGTTCTTTGGTTCAGACTGCCCCTCACATTTTTCCTCCGACTTATGTTAAGGTTTATGGAGGGAAGCAGAAAAATAAATTGAAGCTGTTGGGATCAATAAGGCCTCAGCAACCGAAATCTGACCAGAGCATCCACTTTGTGTATTTGGATTGTCCCATTGATGGCAAAAATGTAAAGTTCCTAAAAATTGTTGTTAAGCCACTTTCAAAAATGCCTCCGTGGCATGACTCAAAAGGAGAGTCGGCTTGGTTTTTTATTGATGAGGTGGTATTGCGATAGTTGAGTAATTCCCATCGTTGACATTTTAGTCGCGATCAATTATTTTCTAATCATTGTCGTAAAATTTCAATTTCTTTTGAAGTCGACTCATCATTGTTGCAATTCTATTCGCCTTGGTTTCATCAGTTTTTGCACTGTAAATCCAATCTATATAGGTCTTTTGTTCTCCTTCGGTAAATGACTTAAATGTTTCAAAAAGTATATTGGATTCTTGCTCAAAACAAAGTAGAATTTCTTCAGGAATTTCCAGCAATGATTCATCTGAATAAAGAATGACATTTATATAATCTCCTTCTTGCTTATTAATTATTTTTCGAATTGCTGCTTTCACTGGAAGAAACAATCTCTTATTTCCCATAGGCATTAGTTTGTATTGTTTCAGTTCATAACTGTCAATAAATCCTTTGACCTTTACCCAGCCAAAAGGGTTTTTCTTGTTTTGCAATATTTCCGGTAT
>CAYREN010000089.1:0-14843 GCA_964423255.1 uncultured Roseivirgaceae bacterium
ATATAATTTACACAAAAGATGTGCTATTGAAAAACAAGGTGTCGATTAGTAATTATTTATAAAACAACTCTTTTTATTGTGGTAGTACTAAACATATCGCTTTGAATAATTTACTATCTGCGATTTGATAACCGCATTGTGTCATTTTAAAAATTTCTTCCTCCCTGGATATTTCATAAGATATTTCGGTTGTGAACACTTTCAGGTTTGACGGCGGGTTTTGCATCGCTTTATTGAAATATTTGGGATCTTTAAAATTTGCATCCTGGATTTTAGTGGCATCCAGCCCTACAATAACAAATTTATTATTCAGGCATTGGGCAGCCCTTAATTCTTTTTCACCTCTCCATTGGATATAATTTGTTTTTTGCATAATATTCTCAAAAACCACATCGCTAAAAAGGTCAATAGTCTCTGCTGTCTTTACCGGGTTGTCACGTTTCATTTTTTCCCAGTCTTCAGCAGCAATGCCTGTTACGATCAGGTAATCAATAAATTCCTTCTCTAATTCTTTCAATTCATCTAATGAGAGCAATCTATATTTTGTCATTGATCTTCATTTTTTCATCAAAAAAAAAGCTTCACAAAGTGAAGCTTAAAATTGATTACAATTATATTAAAATCTAAGCCAATTTAACATTTACTGCATTCAATCCTTTGCGTCCTTCGCTAAGATCAAATGTCACCTCATCATCATCTTTTACTTCATCGATAAGTCCTGAGACGTGTACAAAATACTCTTTTTCTGTGTCTGTGTCTTTTACAAAACCATAACCTTTGGATTCGTTAAAGAATTTTACTTTTCCTTTGTTCATTGTATTATTAAAATTAAGATATACACAAAGATAAAATAAAATCAATAAAATAAAAGTAGATGATTTTCTTACGGCAACTTGTTTTATAAGTGCCAATTTGAACCTTCATTAAAAGGTATAACCCGTTTTCTCAATTACAGAAAATACTCAAAAAGGTGTGAAGATGTTGAATACTTATAAAGATTTGAAATCGTTTTAGCCTATATGAAGCCTCCCAATTATAAACTCAGCAATTAGGATATTTTACGCATTCTTAAACTCAAAGGCGTCACCTCCAGGTACTCATCATCCTTGATGTACTCCATTGCTTCTTCTAAAGAAAATACAATTTTAGGGACAATCTTGGCACTATCATCAGAACCAGAAGCACGCATATTGGTTAGTTTTTTACCTTTTATAACATTGACTTCTATGTCTTTTTCACGCGTATATTCTCCGATCACCTGACCTTTATAAACCTTATCACCAGCCTCAATAAAAAATCGGCCTCTGTCCTGAAGTCTGTCAATACCATGGGTCAACGCCATGCCATTTTCCATAGACACGATTGAGCCTTTGGACTTTGAAGCAATATCTCCACAATGCGGCTCATAGCTTTTAAACCTATGTGTCATCACGGCTTCTCCTGATGTGGAAGTAAGCATAATATTCCTGAGTCCGATTAAACCCCTTGATGGAACTACAAATTCAAGATGTTTCAGATCTCCTTTGGGTTCCATAACTTGAAGCTGACCTTTACGTTGGGTGACAAGCTCTATTACTTTACCTTCAGAAACTTCAGGGACATCAATGACCAAATGTTCAAAAGGCTCACATTTTACGCCATCGATATGCTTGATAATTACATGTGGACGACCAACTTGCAATTCGTACCCTTCCCTTCTCATTGTTTCTATGAGAACAGAAAGGTGAAGCACTCCCCTACCATAAACCATAAATTTATCTTCAGTGTCTGTAGCCTCTACACGTAATGCAAGGTTCTTTTCTGTTTCTTTTTCCAGACGATCGCGGAGGTGACGAGAAGTTACAAACTTACCTTCTTTCCCAAAGAAAGGAGAATTATTGATAGTGAACAACATACTCATCGTCGGCTCATCTACCTTTATTCTATCCAACGGTACAGGATTTTCTAAATCGGCAATAGTATCTCCAATATCGAAATTATCCAATCCGACAATAGCGCAAATGTCTCCACATCTCACCTGCTCAACTTTTTCTCTCCCTAAGCCAATGAAGACATACAATTCTTTTATTTTTATTTTCTTGCGAACGTTATTTCGTTTGCAAAGCATATATTCTTTGCCAATTTCAAGAATCCCTTGGTAAACCCTTCCAATAGCTATTCGCCCTAGAAAGCTCGTAAAATCCAGCGATGTAATTTGCATCTGTGGGTCGCCCTCTCTATTTGGAGCTTCCGGAATAACCTCCAAAATTGTTTCGAGCAATGGTTGGATATTATCAGTTGGCTCTTTCCAATCCTTGCTCATCCAACCATGCTTTGAAGAGCCATATAGCGTTTCAAAATCAAGCTGATCTTCTGTAGCATCCAGGTTGTACATGAGGTCAAATACTTGTTCGTGAACTTCTTCTGGCCTGCAATTTTCTTTATCAACTTTATTAACTACAACTATGGGTTTTAAGCCTAATTCTAAGGCCTTGCTTAATACAAACCTGGTTTGCGGCATTGGTCCTTCAAAAGCATCAACCAATAAAAGCACGCCATCTGCCATTTTCAAGACACGCTCTACCTCACCTCCAAAATCGGAGTGACCGGGGGTATCGATCAAATTTATTTTTACACCTTTATAATTAACAGATACATTTTTAGAAAGTATGGTTATCCCTCTTTCTCGCTCAAGTTCATTGCTATCCAAAATAAGTTCCTTGGTTTCCTTGCGTGGATCCAATATTTTACTTTCATGGATAATCTTATCAACCAGGGTAGTTTTACCGTGGTCAACGTGGGCAATTATAGCGACATTTCTAATTGATTGCATCATTATTTCCTTATTCATTTTTTTTCAAGCCGCAAAAGTACGGAGATGTAATGGATATTTGATTACAATCGATGGAAAATAAAATGTGATTGCGATATGTGGCCTTTATGGACCTGAAAGGTGGTTCGTCGAAATACCCTTTTTCTAGGTTACAGTTTACAATAACTTACTTTGATAGAAATGAAATAAGAACTCGCGAGGTAAATATGGCTACACACAAAGAAAAATCGTACTGAAATAAAAATCTTCTCAATTTCCATCCCGAAGCACTTCAACATCATAGACAAAATATTTCGTGTCGCCATACCAGAAAAACTTTACATATTTCTCGTGGTATTGTAATTTAACACGATCTCCATTTAGGATGGCCTTGTCCAGTTTTGTTACTACACTGTCAGCAGATCTTTTGATGGTAAAATCCCAGGTTGTTGGAATTGTCCCTTCAGAAGAATTGGTAAGACCTCCCACATTTAATGTCCCTTCATAGGTTTTTATAATGATTCCCCGCTGGCTCAATTTTGTAGCTACGCCAGCCCTGAAACCAGATGAGAAATTTGCTACATTGAGAAAGACGAAGGTCACAATTGCCAATAACAATATGACAATACCAATTTTCTTTAACAGCTTTAAAAATCCTTCCATAATAAAATATTTTTGACGAATATAGTTTAAGTTAATTGTATTTTAAAACTTAAATTGATAGAAAAGCAAATCAAATTGTAACATAATCTTTTATGTTTGCTATATATTTTTGATCGTAATTTAGTTTCAATTAGCTATGAATAGAATTGGAATGAAATCAAGTAAATACACAAATTCAGTATTCTATTATAGCATAACGTTTTTACTAGTTGCCGTTTCAATTAATAACTTTCTAATTATGTTTTTGTAAAAATGCAATTTGAAATAAGCACTCAACATTTAATTATTTTATTGGCAATAACCATAGTGGCAATGTTGAGTTATCTTTTAAAAAAGATTGATTTAAAAGGGGCAGTTGCTGGATTACTACTGGCAATAATAATATTATTCGGTGGAGGCATCGAGGGACTAATAGCCTTGTTTTTGTTTTTTGTGATTGGGTCATTCGCTTCATCCTGGAAAAATGATCAAAAAAAGCAGCTCAATTTAACTCAGGAAAATGCCGGTAAAAGAGGTATTTCGAATGTGTTAGCAAATGGAGGAATTGCAGCGGTTCTATCAGTAGCAACTTTATTTCTACCCACGTACCTGGCTGAATTAAATATGATGATAGTGGCAGGATTTGCCACAGCTTGCTCAGATACTCTCTCTTCAGAAATGGGAAATGTATACGGTAGAAAATATTATAATATTATTTCTTTTAAACCATCCGTTAGAGGTCTTGATGGAGCAATAAGTATAAATGGTCTTTGGTTTGGTCTTTTGGGAAGTTTTGTAATTGCATGGAGTACTTATCCTTTTCATCATGATTTTTCTCGGATCATGATCATCACACTTGCTGGGTTTTTAGGCAATATATTCGATTCTATTCTTGGTACCACCTTGCAGCATCGAGGATTCATCAATAACCACCAGGTAAATTTTATGGCTACAATATTCGGAGCAGCAATGGTTTTGATTTTTTACATATTGCAATCTGTCTAATAAGTCCTTGGTCTGAAATATTGATAATTGCTGTTTTAATAGATATTTTCTCCAACCCTTGATTTTAGCTTTTTATCCATTTAAACAATTGAGAACAAAAACAAGTAAATTCTTTTCTTTATATTTGAGTTTACTTAATTTTTATACTGGAAAAATTATTTGTGTTATTATACTTAAACCTCTATTAATTATGACATTTCTAAAAAACAAATTGAAATTAGCTGCCACAGGAATTATGGCACTTTCTTTTTTTATTGCCGTAGCTTTAAGCTCCTGTGACACAAAAAGTAAAAAAGATTCCAAAACAACTGAAGAGCATCCTTCTGCGTCGTCCGAGGCTCATGACAGCACTTCAATGAAAGAACATCCTGCAGGTGGGGAACATCCGTCTGATGACGCAAAGAAAAAGAGTGACGAACATCCGTCTGATGACTCAAAGAAAAAAAGCGAAGAGCATCCAGCTAAATAAGCCTTTTGCCACTTGTTTTGCTAAGATAATAAAACCAACCCTGATGAATAACTATTTATCAGGGTTGGTTTTTCTTTTAAAAGTAAAAGTTGTTGCAACTAAATTAGGTTGCTCGTCAATCTCAAGAACAGGATAGGCTAAAAAATTAACAGGTCCTGATTTAGGCATTGGACTTGGAGAAATATCCCTGCCACGCGAAAATTCAATACGATTAGCAGGATGATGGCCAAAATAATATGTAGCTAAGGCAGAGTATTTATTGGCTTCGCTGATATCTACTGGCCACCATTTATCATCTGCATAAAACTCAGCCCAACAGTGGTATCCATCTACACCACCTTCATTACGACTCGATGGAATCGCAGCGCCTACTGCAAATCGTGCAGGTATGCCTGCAGATCTTGCCAAAGAGATAAACAAGGAATGAAATTCAGTGCAATTTCCGGATTTTGAATCACATGCGTACGTAGCATCTCCTGTACCATAGATGCCTTGTTTAGCATAGCGGACATTGTCTATGACATAATCGTAAAGTGCCCGAGCTTTCGATAGCGAACTATTGGCTTGCTTTTTCATGATAATTTCCTGGGCGAGAAGACTAAAACGATCACTTACCGGAATCAGTGAATTGGCTTCAAGATAATTTACTATTTCGGTATCAGGCTTTTGATAAGGTGATTTTTCCTTCCTGGTGACGCTATATATTATCGTGATTTCTTGATGGCTATTTTCAGGATTTAGCTCAATAAAAAGTATAGAATTGCCGTACTTATTGTCTTTTATCATTTTGCGTGTTTCGGGAGCACTTACGGAGAGCATCTCTATGTTTTGAAATCGATCACTTTGCGCAATGGGAATCCATATTTCTGCCGATCTGGATATATTGGGTAAATGAATCTGATAGGTAAAAGTGAACTCGTCTGTACCCTCAATAACTCCCAAAAGATTATTAGATGAATTTTCTACTGCAACGGTAAACCAAGTCTTGTCTTTGCGTTGTTCCCAACTATAATATGGCTTGCCATTGAGCTTGTGCACATCAGTTCTGGTGACTTTCATGTCATCAATTTCACCTTCAAGGAAAAAATCTACATCATACACATTGCCGGAAGCAGTAGCGAGGTCAACACAAGCAAAAAATTTATTGGGAGCAAGGACTGATAAATATTCTGTATGTACCCTCACAAGTTTTAGGCTAAGGTCAATTGTATCTTTATGAATATTGAAATATCCATTACCCTCTAATGCTTTGGCTGCAATATTTGCCCTGATACCCCTTTCCACATCTGCGATGGTAGGCTTTATCACTATTTCATTTGACACATCTGCAACAGATTCTTCCTCTTCACCATTATTTGACTTACAGGATATTAATAGGATGGTAAATAAGAAAATACTAAATATATGAAGCGTGTATTTATTCATGCTGACGTTAGTTTATTAAAGTATATCGCACAAAGATAAAAAAGTCAGCCAAAGTGTGTGAAAAATAATGTCATAGAGGTCGTAGGACCGCTGCGCTTAACCTAAGACCAGTAGGTTGAGCTCGCGCCAGCGGGGCCTGACAGAAAGCCATAACCAATATAAAAACTAATAAATGTCGCTCATTACTATACATTATCGCTTCTGAAAATCTTTGCCCTTTGTAGTCGCTGGCTTCCTTTGCTTCATTTTATTTGCCTCTGCTCACTTACCGGATCTCAGATCCTGCTTCTCATTTAAAGTTCGGAGTCTTATTTCTAATCTTCCTTTTCCTGTACAATTGACTTTATAGATTTTCTTAAAGATTTGATTTTCTTATGCCCTTTATATTTATGATAAATCATAACTAATAAACCAGCTAAAAGAAACAATGGCAAAAACTGACCATCCTCCATTATCATTGGATTAATAAACCATTTAATTGTCAGAATCAAAAAAATCAATAACCATAAAAATGCCAGAGAAATTGACACTGATGAAATTATGAATTTTCCTTTTATTTTCAACTTTCCATTTTGGTTTATCAATTCCCCCTTAAAATAAGGTGTAAACGCCTGATGATTATGAAGTTCAACTTGCAATTGATTTACATTAATTTTCACATTGCATGTTCTCCATTTTTTATCCTTGAATAACTCGTATCGTTTTCTTTTATAAACATGAGTTGATAAATTCTTCAAAGCTGAACTGTAATTGACTCCAAATATTTCTGAATACTTTGAACTCTCTCCTAACAAGATATCACTGAAATGCATCTACTTATTTAGTTTAATACCATAACCCACATTTCCAGAGAACCATAACGGCGTATTTGTCAAAACTAAGCCTACATTTTTTGTGCCACCATCAGATGATTTTCCATATTCCAATCCAACAAACGAGCCATAACCGTACCCTGAACCTACTCCAGGGATACCACTTCTTGAACCAAATATCACACCAGCTGATAATGATAAGGAGGCTTTCGTTCCTACTGCCGGAAGACCTACACTTGCATCAAGTGCCGGAACAACGTAAAATCCGTCAACAGTATAAATAAGTGTCCCATTAAAACTTATAAAAGATCCCTCACTTGTTTGTTTGCCAACAGATAGGGCAACATAGGGCGATGTGTTATTTATTGTATTTAGCGTTTCTAAGGAATTTTCTCTTTCTGCGATTTTTTCTTTTGCTTCTTGATCCCCACTTGCAAAGTCAGAATATAGTTTATCCTTATCATCAGTAAATGAAAATTGTGATGTCCAAGTTTTTAAGGTATTAATCAAACCGTCTAATAAATCTATACCTGAATCGCTTTGACCTTCTCCGTTATCACTACTACCATTTTGCTCTTGAATCTGCCTCATCGCATCTTCATTGCTAACTGTATTCCCATCATCATCCTTATACTCTTCAGAATCCCAATCATATACTAAAGTACCATTTGGATCAATAAAATTAATAGGATTATTTAGCGTGTAGTTATATGGAGAATTGGAATAATAAACCTCATTCATTGGATCCACCACATGCCACCTCCCAATACTCGCATCATACATCCTGGCCCCATAATCATACCAATCCAGCCCAAGATCCGTCTGCAGTTCTTTCCCGTTATAAAGAAAATCCTGGCTTTGTTCCTCCTGATTTTGATATTCGTTAAAAGTCAAGCCAAAAGGATAGTAATCGTTATGCATCAAAATCTCACGAGGGGAATGAAGAATTCATAGGAATGAACCAAATTATTTTCCTGAGGGTCATTATTCAATAAATAACTATAGCGAAATCCAAAACTAAAATTATAATTGTTGAGTACTTTGGTATCAAGAATCAACTCTCCTCCGGCAGAATTATACAATTTTATAGACTCAGTATTGGTAGAGGTATTTAGCAAGTGGGCCCTGCTATAATCGTAAAAAACATTTGCTCTAACTCGATAGAAATACAAAATACCTAAAAATCCCCAGTCGGGATAGATCAAGGGCAAATGGTAGTTTGTGCCAACTTTATAAATAAAATCATATACTGGTCGATTGTACCCTCTTGCATAAGTAAAATTATCTGCATAACGATAATCATTTTCTGCGTCTTCTTGCTGGTAGGAAAGCTGAAAAGCAATATTGTGGTTTTTTGCAATTCCCGGGAATACAAGCTCAGCATTGGCAAAAAGTTGGTTGGCAATATTATTATCCAGAGAGCTATTGTAACTCACACCAAAATATTGACTATAACTTGACAAAATATTTTGCTTTGCCTTTTTCCTGATATTAGAAAACGAATACCCTATTTGGTAAGAATTCAAATCGAAATCTGTAGTTGTCACATTATCATTTTTATCAAAAAATATTGATGTATATGAATAATTTCCCAGGAAGTTCATATTTCTGCTGTACAACCCCGAGCTCAAATTTAATGGAACTACTACGCCGGGCTTTACTACCATTTCATTCCATTTTACGGTTACTTTTTCTACAAGATTGCCCCCGGAATCATAAACTGGAAATAATCCCTGCCGCCTGCCATAGCTTGCTGACAATGAGAATACTGGATAAAACTGTGCATAAGAAAAATCAAAAAAGTATTTTACGTTATTGTCATTTCTATTGTAATTGACACCCAATTTCATCGCCAGGGTATTTAATATATTGTTGGACATCAACGCCCATTCATAGTTAGGGTCAGCAAAAAACATACTCCAGCTATGGATATTTATCAGCTTTGACGAGTTGGAATAACTCCAGGTATCGTATGTTTTATTGGGAATGCTATCAGTAATATCTCCCCCTTCTTCTACTGCTGCTACAGATTGATATTGGGCCATGTCAATCGGTTCGACGTATTTTGTCTCCATCAATTTACTTGTGTCAAATTCCATGATTTTTATATCGTGACCAAGCGAACTAAATTGGCTAAAATAAAGCTTATTGTCTTTGACAGCAGGTGTGTAAGCACCTGTTTTTACAGTGGTTATCTCATATATTTTTCCATCATCTATATTTACACAGTAAATATTGTCAACTCCCGAATAGGATGATGAATAGAAAACGAAATTGTCTTTTTGCCATGGAATACCAATCTGATGATGCGTAAAAGGAGTGATATTCTGAATCTGTCCACTTGCTTCATCAATTTTCACTATAGCAACTTTTCCTTTTTCATCTCTAGAAATAGCAATGATAAATGCATCATTTGCTACCCACTTGGGGTATGAAAAATAATAGTTATTTGGGTTTGAAATTTCATTTAATACAAAACCTGTTTCAGCCTCTAAAACATGCAAATTATATTCCTGATTTTCGGTGGCATGGAAAGCAATTATCTTTGTGCCATCGTAAGATAAGTCAGGTGAAAAATATTTAGACGAAGTAGTCAGCTTTTTTCTTTTATCATTTTCTATATCATAAATAATAATATTTGAATTGACTTGCCAGCCCCATCGTTCATTCTGACCAATTTCTACCCACAACAATTTTTCGTTTTTATAAGAAAAATAATTGTCTAAAACACGCCCCTGGCGTTTGATAATAAATTCTGTGCCATATCGATTGATTCTATAAAACGCACCAATTTCCTTATAGCTGTTTTTATATACAATAACATTTTCTTCATCGTCAAAATATGGATATTTATATTCCGTATATGTTTCTCTTTTATCCAAATTGTTTAGTTGTTCAGTTTCTACCTCCTGGCCAATTAACAAACTATCCCACTTTGAATAGTAATGTCTCAGTGCCAGAATGTACATATCGTATGTGGGGTATTCAGCATGTTTCTCAAGATTTTTAGAAAAAGGATAAATCAAACCTTTATATTTTCCAGCATCAGAAAGCACCTCTTTCCACACATCATTTCCGTATTTTTCTCTACCATAATTGTTCATTAAATACCCAAGCTCATAGTGATTTGGTACAAAATCTTTGATAGACCCGTTCCTGGCTTTTGAGTAATTAAAATAAATGTCATCAAAATATAAACTTTTATACCCGTTGTAAAATGCCGGCATTCTTCCCCTTCCCTGGGCAGTTAATGCAGTTTCGCTCACGACAGCATCTCCTTCAAAAAACCAATTGGGGATACTTAAAGATGAAAAATAACTCCACCCCAATTGCCCAGAAAGAATGTAGGCAAGATTCGTAAGTCCTTTTCTGGCATTTACTTGTTGCATTACGTGTCTGTATTCATGGATCGACAGCATATCGAGCCAATTGCTGGATACCTGATGATTACTCTGAGGTTGATTGAGAAAAAATTCTGATCGAAATGGTGCCAAGCCTACATATCCGTTAGAAACCACTGTTTGGTTTTGCAGTACGATATCAATCTTTTTGTGCTTTGACCCTACTGACCGCCTGTTATGCTTACTCAAATAATGAATAGTATTTGCTACTCTTTGGGCCTGCTTTTCTACCCCACTGGGAAAAATGACCCTGACCGTATCTGTGTCGATCTCCAACCATTTTAATGAGTTGGGATGACCTCCAAATTCCTGTGAATAGGTGTTAATTGAGATTTGCGAAAAACTTATTAATAGTATTAATAGTCTTATTTTAAATTGTGGCCTTTGGATACACTGGCTCATTTTCAAAAATAATATCATTAGTAACTTAATTCAATACACTTGTTTTATTAATGGCAAGTCGATTTCAATATTTCCAGTTGTCCAAAATGGCTCATGAAAAGTGAGTTTCTTTTGCCTTCTATCCATTACAGCTCTTACTATCGGTACTCCTGCTTCATTAGCGATGTAGTAAAAACCTGTTTTCCATTCCTTCACATTTTTTCTCGTACCTTCTGGCGCAAGGGTAAATACAAATTTATCATGACTACCAAACATTTCTACTATTTGATCAACCACGTTGTTGTTTTTTGATCTATCAACTGGAAATCCTCCAGTCAATCTGAAAAACCAACCGTGTGGAGCTTTGAACAATACTTTTTTACCTAAGTATCTCGCTTTAAAACCCATGGTCCCTTTTGCCATCACTCCAATAATAAAATCCATATTTGACGTATGTGGAGCAACAATGATAATGTATTTGTTTTCATTAGTCGGAACATTGCCTATAATTTCCCATCCCGACAATTTCCATAGCAAGCCAAAAATAAATTTCATTTATATTGTAAATCAACAATGTGCTAAGTAAAACTGTATTTCAATTAACTAAAAGCAAAAGCGGTATATAAACATATGAAGTTGTTTATTTGCGAAAAATGTACAATTTGTCCAGGATGATATGAGATTGTTTTCTTGGGCTTTTGCATACATAATCTTTGTAGATAAGTGATTATTAATGTGACAAGCTCTCGGTTTATTGATTGTAATAAATTATGCCCTATTATTTATTTGGCTTACAAAATACATCTTCATCGAGCCTTTCCCTTTTACTTCAATTGTCTCTCTGACATCAAATACAACATTGTTTTCTTTTACGAAAACTGAATCTTTGACAATATGATACGTCTCTTCCGAAATATTGACTTTCATGGGTATTGAATTATTCTCCATTCTTGAAGCTGTATTTATAGTATCTCCAAATACATCATAAATATATTTTTTTACTCCTACAATACCACCAACAACATTTCCAGAGTGTAATCCAATTCTCATTTTCCACTTCAAAGGAGATAATTGGCTCCGCAATTCAATATATTTCATAACCTCTAGAGAGGCTTGTAGCATCATTTCAGCATGCCTTAAATTCTGCTCCGGCATACCACAAACTGCCAAATAAGCGTCACCAATTGTTTTAATTCTTTCGCAATCATATTTTATCATTATTTCATCGAATGACGTATAAATATCATTAAGCTCATCAATCAATTCCTTTGGATCAAGGGTTGAAGAAATGTCTGTAAAACCCACCAAATCTGAGAAATAAACTGTCACGTTTTCAAAATTTTGCGGTTCAGACCGTCCATTTTCTTTAAGGTCATTGACAACTTTTATTGGCAGGGTATTTAGAAGCAACTGCTCATTCTTGTCTTTTTCCAAAGCAATTATTTTATTGGCCTTTTTCAATTGAATAAATGAAAATAGAATGATGAGAAAGAATAAAAATATCATCATAAACCCACCAATCAGCAATCGTCTCGTATCGGCAATTTCATTTGAAAAATCTGTTTCTGGCAGCACAACACCAATCGATAGCTTATTAGTTGGGCTTAAATTATACTCTTCTACACCAGCCCACCATCTTTGATCATCATATTCAAAAGAAAATAAATCACTTTTGATATTTAGATTTTTAAATACTTCTATAGCAGAATTTAGTACCTGGATATTAAGATCAATGAGTTTTTTAAGAGTGTATTCATTAATCGCACTTTTGGTAGAAAATCTCTCATCCTTGGGCAATCCAATTACTTCATCTTTATTTGATAAAATAAAGATCTTGCCATTTTCTGTTACATCAATTGTGGTAGTAAAGTCAGACAAATCTGATATCAATACATCCATACCAATTACGTAATATTTATTTGATTTCGAATCGTACCATTTTGTTGAGGCAGTAAATCCTGGCAGTTTGGAAGTGAAAAATGTATATGGAGATGTCCAACTGATAAGAGATTCTTGTTGACTTTCTATTGTAAGTTGATACCAGGGTCTAGTTCTCGGATCGTAAGGTTTTGATTGTATGTTTTTATCAATTAATATTTCTTCCCCATTGAGGCCTTCTTTCCAAAAATACTCAATAGGGGTTTTATTTTTACTTCCATTAATTGTCTTTCTGGTGATCCAAATATTATCCTTTTTAAGCAACATATACTCATCACCATCACTATTGGCTAGAATTATTGATGAAATAGAAGAAGTGTTTTTTAGAAAAGGGATAAATATGGAGTTTAATTTTCGATGACTAAGTAAATCTCCAAATAATCCTTTTTCACCTTGGTTCCTAACTGTTTTCAGGTTTCTATTTATCGGTTCAAAAATATTAGAAACTTCTTTTTTGGTAATATCGAGCTTGTCTTGAATCATAACCTTCGACATATTTTGAACAGTTGATGTCAGATTGTTAAACATAGTTATCAGCGTAACAGTAGCTGCTATAAGAATCAAAATGATCAAATTTCCAATAATCAGATTATATATGTTTTGTATTTTTTTCATTAGATCACATTGTGCAAAATATTTTAACGAGAAATGTTATTTGTCAAGAATGTAAAATTATATGTATCCATAATTTTGATATTACAATGTTTCTAATTTTTGTTTAACCTTTTTCTTAACTGCGCAAAAACATAAAACATCTCAACGGCTATTTTCCTACAGCTACCATCATACATTTGAATTTCCTGATCGGAACTTTCATAACCAACAGGATCAGTATATTCCAATAACAATCTATTATATGTCCCATCGATATTGGTAATATTAATATCAGCATTATCATCAACAATTACTGCCATAAAATTATTATATGGGTTATTTACATGTTCTATCTTTTTGGGGAATACAATAATTGGAGCAAGGTTGTATGAATACTTTATCCTGTAGACATCTATACCATCAATATTATTTTTATAGGCTATAAACCCAGCTTTTTCTAGTGTTACAATTGTGTTCACAGTTATTTTATCTGGTTTTAATCCACTGGAAAATGATTGAAAATTTGTAAAACCATAATAATAAGCCGCGGCCTTTGACCATACTTGCACCATCTGACTTACAGATGATTGATTTGTACTCATAAAAACCAATTGCCCAGGTGCTTTATTTTCTTTTTGCTGCTCTAAAAAGTATACAATTTCATTAAGTCGGTAGCGACGATCTTCAGGTATTTTTCTAAACTCTTTTGAAAAATCCTTTACATATTCATTTATTATTGGATATAGATTATTGAATTTATCGTCTTGAATATCAAAAGTATTTGTATCAATATACAAAATAATTAACAAGACTACTTTTAATATTATCATAATTTCCTACTTGTATTTTGTGCAAAATTCTGGTATACCTTTGAATTTTAAAATAATAGTGAATGAATCATTTACTTTATAAAAGCTATGGCAACGATATAAATTATCATTCTAAATTAGATTCAAAAATGCAGTTAATAATAGTATTTATAATTATCTCTTAAAAAGAAAATGTTACCTAACTTCTTATTTAAATACTTAATAGCTCTAAGACTTAACTTATCACAAATTGTACTGCTTACTTTTGCCTAGAGCCAATTAAATACTACCTTTGCGGTTTTAAAAAAAGAAGGCATAAATAAAAAAATATAGCGTGGATATTTTCGAAAAACTAGATATTAGTAAAACCCCACTTGGCAGATTTGCTCATGAGGACGATGGATACTTTATGTTCCCAAAATTGGAAGGGGAAATTGAACCAAAAATGAGATTTCAGGGTAGAGAGGTTTTAGTTTGGTCGCTGAATAGTTATTTGGGTTTAGCCAACCATCCTGAAGTAAGAAAAGCTGATGCTGATGCTGCAAAAGAATGGGGCATGGCCTATCCTATGGGAGC
>CAYREN010000090.1:0-4736 GCA_964423255.1 uncultured Roseivirgaceae bacterium
GATATGCTTGGTGGATTTAAAAAGACACTTGTCAATTTTGTAGTTAAGCGTATAAAAAAAATGGTTCCACCATATCAAATTAATGGAGTCATTAAGTTTAATGATGCCATGAAAATGGGGAAAAGTGGCAATTATATAAAGCACAAATCGGACAGGGAAGATGTGGTGTTTCTACAATATACCGGAGGCACTACTGGAGTATCAAAAGGTGCCATGCTTACGCATCGCAATATAATTGCAAACATGGAGCAAATAAGTGCATGGATGTTGCCTAATCTCAAAGAAGGGAATGAAATAGTGATAACTGCACTACCGATGTATCATATATTTGCGCTGACTGTAAATTGTCTGTCCATGTTGCAGCTTGGAGCAAAAAATGTGTTGGTTACAAACCCAAGAGATATGCCGGCATTTATAAAATTATTAAAGAAAACGCCTTTCTCTATTATTACTGGAGTTAATACACTTTTTAATGGCTTGCTAAATCAAGAGGATTTTAAAGAAATCGATTTCTCTAAATTTAAATTGGCAGTAGGAGGAGGGATGGCTGTTCAGGATTCTGTAGCAATTAAATGGAAGGAAGTTACCAAAATTCCTATAGTAGAAGCCTATGGACTTACAGAGACTTCTCCTGGACTTTGCAGCAACCCTGTTGATGGAACAGAACGAATGGGTACTATTGGATTGCCTCTTCCTAGTACAGATATTAAAATATTGGATGATATGGGAGAGGAAGTTGTCGTTGGGGAATCAGGGGAGATTTGTGCTAAGGGGCCACAAGTGATGAAAGGGTACTGGGAAAATCAAGAAGAAACTGATAATGTTTTTATCAATGGGTATTTTAAAACTGGGGACATTGGAATAATTGATGAAGATGGGTATATAAAAATTATCGATAGGAAAAAGGAGATGATCAATGTTTCAGGATTCAATGTATTTCCCAATGAAATTGAAAATGTAATTTCATCTCATGATAAAGTCCTTGAAGTGGGAGCTATCGGCATTAGTGATCCGAGGTCTGTGGAGAAAGTAAAAGTTTTTATAGTAAAAAAAGATGAGTCACTTACTGAGGAAGAAATCATCAAATATTGCAAAGAAAATATGACACCATATAAAGTTCCTAAGAAAGTGGAATTTAGAAAGGAACTTCCGAAATCTAATGTTGGAAAAATTCTTAGAAGAGTGCTCAAGGAACAAGAAGAGGGTACCTCAGAGCCATAAATTGTAAATATAATTATTAAGAAATGTATCCATGAAACCAATTTACGCTTTTATAAAAATATTCATCGCATGTGCATTTTTTTGCTCATGTAGTTCGATAGATAGCGAGGATAACTATAGTATTATACCCGATTCTAATAATGGTAGTTTATTATTGCCAAATAATTTTGGCGCAATCGTGGTGGTTGATTCTCTGGGTAGAGGAAGGCATATGGTTGTCAATAACAATGGAGATATTTATGTCCATCTCCGAAAATTAAACGATCAGGGTAATGGAATAATTGCTTTACGCGATACCAGCGGGGATGGTCGCATTGACATAAAAGAGGGGTTTTCTGAGGTTGCCGGAACAGGTATCGAAATTCACAATGGATATTTATACTATTCTTCAAGAACTGAGGTTTTCAGATCTCCAATGAAAGCAGGAAGTCTGTTACCATCTGATAAAATTGATACACTTGTACATCTTGTAGATGGGACAGGGCATATGGAAAAACCATTCACTTTTGATGGAAGAGGTGGTATGCTAGTAAATGTAGGTTCTTCAACAAATGCATGCATGGAGGAAAAAAGAACTAAAGGATCACCTGGGATTGACCCTTGTATCGAATTGGAAACAAGAGCGGGTATTTGGAAGTTTGATGAAAATGGGTTACACCAAAAACAAGAAATTGAAAGTCGATATGCTACTGGAATTCGAAATGCTGTAGCGTTAAGTTGGAATAGCGAAGTGGATAAATTATTTGCGTTGCAGCATGGCAGGGATGCCCTTCATGGATTTTGGCCAGCGTTTTTTACTGAAGAACAAAACTTAGATTTACCTGCTGAAGAATTTCTTGCTATCGACGAAGGAGATGATTTTGGATGGCCTTATTGTTATTGGGACCCATTTGAAAACAAAAAAATGCTCAACCCAGAATATGGTGGAGACGGAATATCAACAAATCGATGTGAAGGCATCAAAGAACCTATCCTGGGTTTTCCAGGTCATTGGGCCCCAAATGATTTGCTATTTTATAAAGGAGACCTTTTTCCTGAAAGATATAAAAATGGCGCTTTTATAGCATGGCATGGATCATGGAATAGAATTGGTCATGACCAGGCTGGATTTAATATTGTTTTTGTGCCGATGAAAGATGGTGTTCCCACTGGAAACTGGGAGATTTTCGCTGAAGGATTTAAGGGGCCAAATCCTGTTAAAAGTCCAGGAGATGCAGTGTACAGACCATGTGGTCTTGCTGAGGGGCCAGATGGTTCTCTATATGTGGTGGATTCTCAAGTGGGCCGTGTTTGGAGGATTATGTATTATCCTGATGGAATCAAAGAAACTATTGCAGTTTCGAGTACAATAAATAAAATTGAAGCAAAATCAGAGGAAGTAGAAATTGTTGCTCACGAAGCTGGCGAGGTGGTATATGATAGTTATTGTCTGCCATGTCATATGGGAAATGGCTTGGGAGCTCCGGGAATGAATCCGCCATTGGCAGGCACAGACTGGGTTGTGGGAGATAAAGATAGATTGATAAAAGTTATACTGGAGGGCTTAAGTGAAGCGGTTGAGATTGAAGGAGAAATTTATCAAAATACAATGGCATCACAAGCATTTTTATCTGATCAACAAATTGCAGATGTGCTTACATTTATTAGACAATGCTATGGGAATAATGCTACTGAGATTTTTCCTGAGGAAGTTAGTAAAATAAGGAAAGCAATAAAATGATACAGGATTTTCTAAGATAATTATTGAGGGTAGCGATGACTATCCGAATATTATTGTTTTATTATTATAAATAAAAACTCTGTCATTGAATACTAACTTTAGGGCATTTGACAAAACTATTTTCTCAACGTCACGACCTGATTTGGCCATCATTTTTGCATCGTTTTTATGATTGGTATGAATAACATCTTGTGTGATAATCGGTCCTTCGTCCAGTGAATCATTTACAAAATGTGCCGTTGCTCCAATGAGCTTAACCCCTCGATTAAAAGCCTGAATATAAGGCTTTGCGCCAATGAATGCAGGCAGAAATGAGTGATGAATATTGATTATTTTATTTCTAAAAAATTTTGTGAATTCGGGAGTGAGAATCCTCATGTATTTGGCCAATACAAGATATTCCGGGTTGCATTTATTTACAATATCCATTATCTTTTCTTCATGCTCTTTTCGCTCCATTCCTTCAGCAGATATGTGATAAAAAGGCAATCCAAACTTTCCGCAAAAATCCTTTAAGTAATCATGATTACTAATTACAGCTTTTATATTAGCATGTAATTCTCCAAAATGATGTCGTACTAACAAATCTCCAATGCAATGGTACTCTTTGGTGGCTAAAACAACAATATCCTTTTTCTTCTTTTCATGAAGTTGAATGTTTGCTCCTTCAGGCAAAATAGAAATTAATTTATTGATTACATCCTCTTTTATTAATTCCCCTACCACCTCAGATCGCATGAAAAAATAACTATTGCCATGATCTACAAATTCCTCATTTTCGATGATATTTAAACCAAATGAAAAGAGGATACCCGAAATTTCATGAATTAGCCCTTTTTGGTCCTGGCAATCTATTTTTAAAATATATTGATTCACAAATACTTGTTTCAACGTGAGCGATTATTACTGTAGTTTTCTATTAAAATGTGGTCCTTTATTAATGGCCTTTGAAATTTTATTTACAATTTCATCCAGTTCTTGGGATGATTTTTTCATGTGCGAAACTAATAAATTATCATTGTTAGGGTTTTCAAATTCCATTAATTGTACCAATCCTAAAATGCTACATAAAGGTGCTCGTAACAAATGAGCATTGATATATGCATATTCTGCCAATTGCCTATTCTGCAACTCCAGGTCCTTAGTTCGTTCTTCAACGCGATTTTTTAAACCGTGGTTAATGTTAATAATTTTGTTGTTGCTGTTTTTTAATTCGGTATTAATCGATTTAATTTCCTTTTGTTGAGCAACCAACATCTCATTTTGATTTTCTACTTTCCAAATGGTTTCTTTTAGATCGGCATTAAGTGTTTCTATTTCAAATTGTTGGTTTTTTATCTGTGTGATATCCTGACTTATGAGCATAATTTTTTCGACATCACCATTATTATTTAGTATAGGAAAAAAGTTTTCCTGAAGCCATTTAGTTTCTCCCTTTACTACCAATGTGGACTCATGCATATGATGTTTACCGTTGAGTAAATTACGCCACATTTTTTCAAAATCAGGGTTATTCTCAACTGACACATTTACTGTTTTACCAATTTCTGCATATGATTGTCCGATTACCTCATCTTTGTTTTTTTGTAACAGGTCTAATGCAGTGGGACTCATTTTTAGTACAATTCCATTGATGCCAAATTCCACAACAATAAGCTCTGTGTTGTAAATGGCGTGGATTATACTTCGATTTTCTGCTTCACGATCTAACAGGGCAGATTGTGTTATCGTTAATTTTTCTATAATATCATTGAGTTCATCCTGCGCCAATAGTAATTCTTTATTTTTTGTACTA
>CAYREN010000090.1:4836-14715 GCA_964423255.1 uncultured Roseivirgaceae bacterium
ATAAAATTAAGTGTTAATCGAGCTTGCGAATAATTTACAAAATCCTCTTGCTTATATTTTGTTAGAAAAAAATCATATAATTTTTGCATTTATTAATTTCACAGTAAAATGTCAAACTCTCTCTTTATCTTCATTAACAATTGTAATAATCGGAATTAATAAATTGTTTCGAAAGAAATTTGCTATGATTGAAATTCAAATGTTAGATATTTACAAAAAAAAAGTTTTTATGTGGTTTATAGTAGAGGAGCTATTTGCTATAATTTCAAATCGTTAAACGTTTTCATGTGAATAAGTTATTAATCTTCTTTTTGGCAATTAATATGTTTGTCATTTCAGCTGCATTTTCTCAAAAACCTAAAAATTACAATGCCACTGAGATTCTGCTTAGCCTACAAAAATTAAAGGTTCTGGGAAATGTACTTTATGTAGCCGCACACCCAGATGATGAAAACACCAGGTTGATAACCTATTTGGCGAATGAGAAAAAGGTGAATACTGCATATTTTTCTTTCACCAGAGGTGATGGTGGGCAAAATCTCATTGGTCCTGAAATAAGAGAAAATCTTGGAATAATACGAACACAGGAATTATTGGCTGCAAGGAGGATTGATCATGGGCATCAATTTTTTAGCCGAGCTGTTGATTTTGGATATTCTAAGCATCCAGATGAAACATTTAAAATCTGGAACAGAGAAAAAGTATTGGGAGATTTAGTTTGGGTGATCAGGAAATTTCGCCCCGATGTAATCATCACTCGTTTTAATACTATTGCAGGAACTACTCATGGACATCATACCGCCTCTGCGATGTTGGCTGAGGAAGCTTTTGATATTGCAGGTGACAAAACTAAATACAAAGAGCAGCTAGTATTTGTAGATCCCTGGCAGCCAAAAACTTTATATTGGAATACGTATTGGTGGAGAAGAAGTGGTTTTGAAAAAGACACATCTGAGCTTTTGAGCTATGATATTGGTAAATACAATTCTCTAAAAGGTTTATCTTATTCTGAAATTTCGGCATTGAGTAGAAGCAGTCATAGAAGCCAGGGTTTTGGTGCAACAGGTACCAGAGGTGTTCAAAAAGATTATTTACAATATGTGAAAGGGCAAAAAAGTGAAGAGGATATTTTTAAAAAAATAGATCTAAGTTGGAGTAAAATTGAAGGTGGAAAACAAATTGACTTGGATATTGATCGAATATTAGTGGATTTTGATCCTGTTAAACCGGAACAAATATTAGCGGATATATTAAAGCTGAGGGAAAAAATTAAAAATATAAACGATGATTACTGGAGAATTATAAAACTTAATGAAGTAGATGAAATCGTCTATGGCATTACTGGATTATTTATTGAAGTGAAGGCGGAGGATTATACTGCATGTCCGGGAGAAAGCCTCAATTTAGAAGTGGAAGCTATAAATAGATCTTCTGCAAAAATAATACTGAAAAAAGTGGTTTTTAAGTCACTTGGGGTTGGGACCGGTTATGATTTTGAATTGAAAAATAATGAGGTAAAACAAATCAAAGCTAAAATCACTCTACCAAAATCAGCAAAATATTCTCAGCCATATTGGTTGGTTAAAGATCATGGAATAGGCATGTTTGAGGTAGAAGACCAGCAATTGATTGGTAAAGGGGAAAATGACCCAGCAATGATGGCCGATATTCTATTACTTATCGAAGATGAAGAAATCGTTATTTCAAAGCCAATAATTTACAAAAAGAACGATCCTGTACGAGGAGAAGTTTATAGGCCATTTGTTATTGCTCCACCGGTATATGTTAATATTACTGAACCCGTAGTGATTTTTGCAAACGACAAAGAGCAGGAAGTTAAGGTTGAGGTGAAAGCGGGTCAGGCAAAGTTGAATGGAACAGTAAGTTTAAGTTTACCAAAGTCTTGGAAAATCGAGCCCTTAAATTTTAAATTTGAACTGAATCAAAAGCAAGAGACAAAAACTTTCTCTTTTATGGTAACTCCCCCTGATCATCAAGAAACGGCAACAGCAAATGCCTTAGTTAATATTGATGATAAAGAATATAACCTTAGCTATTCCGAAATAAATTACGAGCATATTCCGGCTCAACTACTTTTCTATAAAAACGATGTGAAATTTGTTAAGCTTGATCTAAAAAAGGGGGATGAAAAAATCGGCTATATAATTGGTGCCGGAGACAATATTCCTAATAATTTGAGGCAAATTGGGTATGATGTATTTGCTATAAATGAGATTGAGTTTAGTGAGAAAAATTTAGATAATTATGATGTAATCATAATGGGTATAAGGGCACTTAATACCGTAGATCGACTAAAGTTTGATATGGAAGATTTGCTACAATTTGTGCATCGAGGAGGAACTTTGATTCTGCAATACAACACCAGCCATAGATTAGTTACTGAAGAATTTGCGCCTTACCCCTTAAAGCTATCTAGAGATAGAGTAACAGTTGAAGAAGCACCGGTGACAATTATTAATCGAGATCATCCTTTGATGACAACTCCAAATGAGATAACTGAAGAAGATTTTGAAGGATGGGTTCAGGAAAGAGGACTATATTTTCCGGGAAGTTGGTCTGCCGATTACGAAGCTGTTTTATCAAGTCACGATCCAGGTGAGGAATCGTTGGAAGGTGGATTGCTTGTCGCAAATTATGGCAAAGGTCATTTTATATACTCAGGTTATTCATGGTTTAGAGAACTGCCAGCTGGTATTCCTGGCGCATATCGAATATTTGTGAATATGATATCCATTGGAAATAATCCAACAAAATAAAATTTTAGTCATTATATCACAAACCATTACGATCAGACCTTAAATGTTAATTCATGTAGAATCTGATATTTGAAATTAATATTAAATCTATATCTGGTTAAAAAAAAATTTACAATTATACACACCGTAAAACGTCTAACATAATATTATCTCACACAATTGTTAATGTGATATTAAATCGCAATATTATCCTTTCATTTCATTTTTTAGTATCATTATACTCAAAAATATTCTCTGGTTGCAGATTGAATTACTATTTGTGTTACTATTCGTAAGGATGAAATACTAAGAAGATATGTTATAAATGAAAACTATATGAGTCATAAATTCATTAATAATATACTGAGATTAAAAGTAAATTATAAAGCCATTCCATTTATTATCAGCCATGAATTTTAAAATTTCTAATAAAAGCTGGATTGTTTTAAGTACGGCAATAGTTATTGGTGTAGCATTCAGCATTTACTTTTTGGTGTATGTAAAAGACAAAGAAAAAGCCATAAATGCAAATAATTTCAGAGTACTGCAGCAAGTAGTAAAAAATATTAAATCACTGGAAAACAGTTTCTTGGCAAATGCCTTTATCAAAAGTAATACTCCTGGAAATAACGAAGTAAATAAAAAACTCGATACTCTTACGAAAAGCCAGTGTGATTTCATTCATATAAATGGGATAAATGGTAATAGGGTTATTTATGGCTATGATGGGTTATATTTTAAAGTAGATAGCATACTCCAAAATAGCAGTAATAGTTGCAATTACTATTTTACTAAGTATGAAGTATTCTTTAACAATCCTCTATTTCATCGAAAAGATGTTTTTGATCAAATAATAATTACCGGTAACAATAAAAATGATGTAAACCAAAGAGAGGTTTTATTTTCAAATGAGCCTATAGGTATAATGGATTCTGCTTTTTATGAGGAAGTATTGGTGAGGGCTAAAGATGAGCTTTCTATTAATGATAGTGAGTACATTTCTTTTAATCAAGAGTTAGACAATGATTTGGGAATTTATATCAGCGGATTGATATTAAAATCAACTTTTGAGCAGCAAAAACGCAGCGTTTCTCCAATTATGATTTTTATACTTACCATAGCTTTGATTCTGATCATATTGGGAATGCCATTGTTGAAATTAAAAATAATGAGTCAGGAGGAGCGATTGTATATCAGGGATGTGATATTCAATGTCATTTCTGTTTTGGTTGGGCCGGCAGTATTTATGATTTTCTTGTATACCTCATTACCTTTTTTTGGAAGTGAATACACAACGCTCAAAAAAAATCTGAGTTCTTTAAGTAGTAAAATAGAACACAATTTCCGCCAGGAGATGCATATGTTAGTAAATCAAATTGACAAATTGAATAAACAACACCCTAATGTAATTAATAATTCGATTCTTAAAGACAATACTTTTTCATTACCAAATGACGATACTCTTTCGACCTTTAAAAATGTTCCGCAAAAGGATAATAATCGGTATACGGTAAATGGTTATCAGGTTTATGAGGATGTGATTACAAATGATTCCATTGATTTCAGGCATTTAAAAGCTGCATTTTGGTGTGATGGGAATTTTCAAATTATGGTATTTATGTCTGCCTTTCACGATCCTGGATATGCTCAAAATCTTAGTCATAGAAAATATTTGACTGACATAATGAATGGGAAACCAAGTTTGTTTAAGGATAATTCAGATGTAATACATGAAATAGCAGTGGAGTCCATAAAGTCGGTAACGGATGGTTCGTATGAAGTTGGTGTTGGAAAAAATAGCGAAGGTTCTGTTTTACCAATTGCAGCAATAAGTACAAAATTGTCCTCAGTAATGGGAAATATTCTCGAAGAAGGATATGGTTTTTGCATTCTTGATAAGGAAGGTAATACCTTATTTCATTCGGATATTACAAAAAACATGAATGAGAATTTTATAAATGAAACGAAGGGGGCATTTAAACATTCTATGGATTCTCATACAGATTATTTCAAAGCGGTCAATTATAATGGTAAAAATCAAACAATATATTTTAGACCAATGAATTGTTTGTCTGGGCATTACATAGCCACATTTGCCAATTCAGAAGTTTATTATGGGCCATTTACATTGTCGATGATTTCTACTTTTATTCTTTTTATATGTTACCTGTTGCTTTTACTATTTGTATTTCTTGTATTGTATTATGCGACCTTCAGAGGTATTAAATTACAGCAGTCTTTTTTTATGCTCAATTTTCTTAGACCATATGAGACAAAACTTCATCACAGAAAATATAAGCGGCTTATAATTGTATCCATTGTAATTATAATTTATTTGGTTTTCTCATCACTAATTAATCGAGCAGATTACGATTTTCTTATCATTGATTTATTGATTGTCAGTATTGCCCTCTTGATATTTTCATTTCACTCTCTTTCCAAATGTCTACCCGAGCAGAAAATTATGCTTACAAGTTTTCAGGATCAAAAGGATAAAGGCTTCAAAATTATCATGGTTTTATTCTTAATAGCACTAATTGGCCGAATAGTATATTATTTAACAACAGAGCATCTTGACTTAAAGCTAAATTCTATTTTTGGATTTTTAGTAGTGTTGTTTATCATAGCCGAAGTTTATAGCGATAATCAAAAGCCAAATATTGACAAGGGCCAAGATCCTCAATTAAATCCACAAGATATTCAAAGAACTTATAAGCTATACTTATTTCTGTTGGTAATAATATTGTCTGTTATTCCAGTAAATCTTTTTTTACGCATCACCTATGAAATGGAAAGATCCATTTTTGAAAAGTATAATAGCTACGAATTACTTTTAAAAATTAATGATTGGGAAATAAATAATAAGAAAGAGTTTGCTGAAAAATTTGAACTTCCGGGCGACTATGAGAAATTTGCTAATTCTATGAAGTATAACAGCAATCATTTGTCTTTTAAGCCAATCAATAATTCGGGATCAATTGTAAAGGAGGAGCGCATCTACAATCCGATATTTAATATGATATATGCTGAAGTCCGATTGAAGCTTAACGAGCGGGTTGATATCACTTCAGACTTCATCAATGACAATGCATCTGATGATTCTTGGGTTTATGAAGAAAATCATAATGTTGGGATTTTTAAATTAAATAAAGTATTCAATCAAAAATTTGAGAAGGAGCAAATATTAATCGCAAGGGTTGATTTTTTTAATGACAATTGGCCTTATATAATTATCATTATTGCAATTTCACTAATTATTTTATTAAATTTTTTAAACTTTACGCTAGATAAGATATATGGATTTAAGTATAAAAAATATGCTTTAAAATCTGGCAAGTTTAATAGCTATTCATTTAGTTCATACTTTTTAAACCCTGACTATTTTTCCAATGATAGTTCTTATAACAATATATTTATAGTAAGTATCAATTCAGCCAATACTTCTCATATTAGTAATTATCTTGGTAAGTATTATAAAGATAGTTTTTTCACTTTAGACATGTATGATTTTGATGCAAGTGAATACAATGATGATGCATCGAAAAAAATGGAAGATGTACTGAAGTTAAAAAGACTAAAAGGTGACTGGGAAAAAATAAAAGAAAACTTTGAAAAAAGAGAAAAGCAAGTATACGTTCTTATTGAGCATTTTGAATATGGATATAATGATATATTGATGAATAGGCTAAAGCTGGAGGCATTAAAATATCTCGTGGATTGTGAGCATTTTAAGGTGTTGATATCATCAGAAATCAATGCGACTAAACTGCTTCAATTCTATGAAGACTCCATTAAGCAATTAAATGGATTTCTAATAAAAGCAAACGCTGAAAGTAAACAAGAACTCAAAAATGAGATTGATAACCTTAAAGTAGATTACAAAAAGTGGCAACATTTGTTGGGTAGTTTTGTGAATTGCGTGATTCCGATTAACAAATTTCAGCACGAAGAAGAGCTTGCCCAAGGAGAGTTCCTAGATATGGTCAGGAAATACCTGGGTGATAAAAAGGACATGGACCTTTCTGACGAAGACCGAATTCTTACCATTCAACAAATGTCTTATCCCTACTACTTCTCTGTTTGGAATTCCCTGTCAAAAGATGAGCGATATATAGTTTACGATATTGCCAAGGATAAATTTGTAAATACAATTAATACAATAGGTATTATTAGTTTGCTGGACAAAGGGATATTAATTTATGATCATTCTCTTAGGATACTAAACGAGAGCTTCGCAAACTTTGTGCTGACCAGAGTAAATAGTGATGAAGCCCTTGAGATGGAAATGGAAGGACGAAAAAAAGGTTCTTGGAATACAGCCTTTGCCGTTATACTATTACTCATCGTTAGTCTGGTGATTTTCTTATCTATTGGTCAACAAAGCTTTCTCAATGATTTTAGCACTTTCCTGACAACCATAGTTGCTTTATTGGGGCTACTGATGCGCTTTAGCGGATTTCTTAGTTTTGGAGCAAATAAAGGAGACCTATAATGTAACCTGCTCTTTCTACCGTATTGGTATCAACCATATTGCTGATAGGTTGCTCCTCAGCAGAGCCTACTTCCTCTTCAGGTTGACAAAAGAAATTTAATCAATTTAAACCAAAAAAACACCAACCATTTTTGACCTCATTACCATTTTTTATATTCTGCAAAGTATTTCAACCAAATTATTGTTTTCTTCTTGTTCAAAATCTAATTCTCAACCATTGGGTTTGATCCAAAATCATCTGCATAGATAAGATTGCTTACAAAATGTGTATTGTTAGAAAGCGATAAAAATCATCCAACAATTTATGGTCTATATGCAATTTCTATTGCTTTGATGAAGTCAAAACGATTATTTTAAAGTTGTAGAACTTTTAAAGAATCAGTTTTAGGTAAAGTTCTGTTTTATAAAAAGTTGTCATTCGTTTTTAATTTATAAATTTGAGTCCTAAATCATTTATAATTATGTTTAAAAATATTATAGTATTAATTGTCTCATTCAGTTTATTATTCCATTGTAAAGGCAAGAAGGAAGCAGAAAATATAAGTGAGGCAAAAGAGTTAGCAAATGAAAATCTTCCAGCTGAAGGATTTAATGAGTACGGTTCAGATTACAAGGCCATAGAGATCGCCGATAAGGTGATGAAAGCAATGGGAGGAAGAAAAAATTGGGATGATGAACGATATTTTATCTGGAACTTTTTTGGTTCCAGAACGCTGTGGTGGGATAAACTAAAAGGAGATGTTAGAATTCAAATGCATAACGCTGATAGCACAGTAATTTTAATCAATATTTTTAATGATTCAGGCAAAGTGTTTTCTGGTGGGCAGGAAATTTCAAATTCAGATTCATTATCAAAATATTTAAAAAAGGGCAAAGGCATATGGATAAATGACTCCTATTGGTTATTTATGCCATTCAAGCTGAAGGACTCTGGTGTTTCACTTGCCTACGTAAATGAGGATACAACAGAAGGGGGAATTACATCTGACTTACTGCAACTTACTTTTGAAAATGTCGGGAATACCCCAAAAAACAAATACCATATTTGGGTAGATAGAAAAGACAATCTTATAAAACAATGGGCGTTTTATAGAG
Source organism: uncultured Roseivirgaceae bacterium (assembly GCA_964423255.1). Lineage (GTDB taxonomy): Bacteria > Bacteroidota > Bacteroidia > Cytophagales > Cyclobacteriaceae > JAAUQL01. The sequence continues at coordinate 13,180 of CAYREN010000090.1, forward strand.
ATAGTAAATCTGCTGATCCAAATTTTATTACTTCCTGGGAAGGTTATGAAAAATATAATTCCATCTTGCTCGCAAGTATTAGAGGGAAAAGAGAGATTACTAATATCGATGTCCCGTTATCTATACCTGAATCCGTTTTTAATAAATATTGAAATTTATTCTTGGGACTTAATATTAATGCCGGTGAATTCCTTTTTTTATAAGTTGAGGTCATACTTCAGTTTAATTTTTTTAGTTTCTCTAACCGTCATTAAGTCTGATGCTCAAAATTTAACCATCAATGAGATTCAGTCTTCAAACATAAGTACTTTGTATGACCATACCGGTGATACTCCAGATTGGATAGAAATTTATAATAGTGGTGTAGTTAAAATTAATTTACTAAACTATGGACTCTCCGATGTCGATAGTATTCCATTAAAATGGGTATTCCCATCTGTGTCTTTGCGACCTAAAGGACATTTGCTGGTACATGCATCCGGTCTGAATTTGAAAGAGCCTAGTCTTTACTGGGAAACTATCGTTGATGTCGGAGATGAATGGAAGTATTTATTGCCTAATACAGAAATAGATGACTCATGGAAAAGTACTGGGTTTAATGATACAATTTGGTCTGTTGGAAAAAGTGGCTTTGGCTATGGAGATGATGATGATTCAACAATAATTGAATCTACTATTTCATTGTTCATCAGAAAATCTATAAGTATAACTAACTTAAATGAAATAGATCAGGCATATCTTCACATGGATTTCGACGATGCTTTTGTAGCCTATCTCAATGGATCAGAAATTGCCAGGTCTAATATTGGAAAAATTGGAACTCCTCCCGCATTCGATCAAAAAGCAAATAATTATGACCATGAAGCAAAGTTATATCGGGGAGGTCAACCGGATGAGTTTTTGATTAAATCAGTAAATGATTATTTGGTAGAAGGAGAAAATATCCTTGCAATCCAGATACACAATAACGCTGTGACGTCATCAGATATGACTGCAATACCCATTTTTTCATTAGGCAGAGAAATAAGGCCTAATTATGAAGTCAGCATATCTCCATTTATTAGTCTAATACCAATAGGACTACATACAAATTTCAAAATTTCATCCAAAGGAGAAAGTATTATTTTAAGCAGTCCTGAAGGAAATCAGATTGATTCTGTGTTTTCTTCAAATATATCTGCAGATCACTCCGCTGGAAGGAAACCTGATGGAGGATCAACATGGGTATTTTTTGATATGCCGACTCCAGGGCTTTCAAATATAACAACAGGGTATGCTAATTCATCTACCGATAAAGTTCTTTTTTCTAAAATAGGAGGACTTTATCAAAATGGAATAATAATCAACTTATCCAGTAATAATCAAACAGATAGCATTTATTATACCCTTGATGGTAGTGACCCTAAAGAAAATGATTCACTATATAATTTGCAAATTGAAGTTCTTCAGACAACTACGATTAAAGCCAGGGTAATTAATTCATTTCAATTACCAGGAATTATTGCAACAAATACCTATTTAATTAATGAGTCTCAT
>CAYREN010000091.1:0-10567 GCA_964423255.1 uncultured Roseivirgaceae bacterium
ATTTCTCCTGTCTCCTTATCAAAAGCCCTGAATTTTTCGTCACGGGTTGCACCAATAAATATCAGTCCGCCTGCTGTAACTATACCACCACCAAATAGTTGTGTTCCCGTTGGTGGCACCCCTCGTTTCGTCAATTCTTCATACTCTCCCAATGGCACCTTCCATTCAATTTCACAAGTGTTAAGATTCATGGCAATCAAATTGCCCCAGGGTGGTTTTATCCCCGGATATCCATCCTGATCTCGTAATTGTTTATAGGCTTTCAGTTTATAACTTATTATGGTATCATTTTCTACAGATTCATTTGCGACGTGATTTTCTTCAAGAGGCAATAGTTCAATAGCTTCTATATTTTTCAAATCATAAAGATATGCTAATACTGCCCTACGATTGGTTTCAGGTAGGGACTGAAAGGAAGGCATCATTCCTTTCCCCGATTTAAGGAGAGTTTTTGCAACAGTTAATGCGATGCTGTCTTTTACGTGAATTAGTGAGGGGAATGTGACATTTCCCTTCTTGTTTTCGCCGTGGCAAAGCGCGCAATTCTTGCTGTAAACCCTTTTGCCAAAAGCCTTCAAATTTTCAAATTCATTTATACTTAAATTTTTACTTTTATCCTCTATAAGTTGCACCATATGAGGCATATCATTCACTCCAATGTACATGATACCGGACGATTCGTCATAAGCTCCCCCACTCCACTCACCTCCTCCTCTAAACCCAGGCAACTGAATTGTTCCATTGATAGATGGGGGGGTATAAATCCCACCTAAAGTATAGCCTTTTATCTGATTTATAATATTATCATGTGACTCATCAGATATATCCGTCACTATACTTTCATCAAAAAATTGTCTGACCAGAGGTTGGGGTTTTAGAGGGAATGGTTGGGTTGGCCATGTCGATTCACCTTCCACTGTTGTTTGAGGTACTTCCCGTTCATTTATAGGATAAATAGGCTCTCCGGTATCCCTATCCAATAAAAATATAAATCCCTGTTTGGTGATTTGCGCCACCACATCTCTTGGCTTTCCCTCAAATTGTATTGTAATCAAATTGGGAGGTGCCGGGATATCATAGTCCCACAAGTCGTGATGAGAAACCTGAAAATGCCATATATACTTTCCCGACCTGGCATCCAGTGCCACTAACGAGTTTGCAAACAAACCTTGACCTTTGCGGTCAGCTCCATAAAAATCGTGCGTTGGTGAGCCTATTGGAGCATAGACTATACCTCTCTCAGCATCAATTGTCAATCCTGCCCATGCGTTGGCACCACCTCCAAATTTATAATAATCCTTAGGCCAGGTATCATATCCAAATTCTCCAGGGTGCGGAATTGTATGAAATATCCATTTTTGTTCACCAGTTTGCACATCGTAAGCCCTGATATGCCCAGGCAAAGAGCCCTTGCTTTCATTGACACTTGATCCGACAATTATCAAGCCCGCAAATATGACCACCGGAGAAGTATTTCTGATGAACGCCGTCTCCATGTCAATCTTCCGATCCAGACCCAATCGAAGATCTACAGCTCCGTTAATCCCAAAATTCTCAATTACCTTTCCACTGGTTGCATCAATTGACCTCAGTTCATTCAGTACACAATAATACAGTCTTTTATCCTCACCATTTTCCCAATATGTAAGCCCTCTATTCGTACCTCCAACACCAGTTACCGAATTAAATGGGTTGTATTCCCAAATCTTTTTACCCGTAGCTGCGTCAAGTGCAAACAACTTCAATGTGGCAGAAGTTGCATATAAAATACCATCAATGATTATTGGATTGCACTGGATTGCACTCCCAGTCTTATTGTCACCTGTTCGATAAATCCAGGCTACTTCAAGTTCTCCGACATTCATTCGGTTAATATTATCAAGGCTGGAATACGCATTATTCCCAGCATCACCACGATAAACCCGCCAGGAATTATATGGATCGACCGGATATCTTTTTTCAGCTAACCTATTACAAGAAAAAAAGCTCAATCCAAATAATGTAGCCAAAACAAAAAGATATAATTGGTAAAGTAATTTAGTCCCCATAAATAATAATATCTACAGCCCCAATAAAAAGTTCACAGATAGAATTTCTTTTAAAAATTGAATTGAATAAATTGTAGTCCAATTTAACAATAATATTTTATCTGAGTATATTTTTAAGATACAAATAGCATCAAATTCTAATATGAAAAATATTCTATTGATCGTACTTCTACTTTGTTTTGGATTCATTGGTTTTGCCCAAGAATCTTCATATGATACGGAACTTAATATTCAATATTATGATGAAGCTAAGAATAAGACCGACAATTATATTTCAGATCGTTGCGTATTGGACATCTATTACCCAAAAGACATAAAAAACTTTGCCACTATCGTATGGTTTCATGGAGGTGGATTAGTAGCTGGAGAAAAATGGATTCCTGAGGTATTGAAAGAAAAAGGATTTGCCATTGTTGCCGTGAATTATCGCTTTTACCCCAAGGTAAAAACTCCAAAATATATTGAAGATGCTGCGGCGGCAGTTGCCTGGACTTTTAATAATATTGAAAGTTATGGAGGAGATAATTCATTAATTTTTGTTTCTGGAAGCTCCGCGGGAGGATATCTGACCATGATGGTTGGCATGGATAAGCGCTGGTTGAATAACCACAATATTGACGCAAATAAAATTGCAGGCCTCATTCCATTTAGTGGGCATACCATTACTCATTTTACGGTACGAAAGGAACGAGGGATAGATGGCACACAACCTATAATAGATGATCTCGCTCCATTGTACCACGTCAGAGCCGATGCTCCTCCTTTATTATTGTTGACCGGTGACAGAGAGTTGGAAATGCTAGGGCGCTATGAAGAAACAGCCTACATGATGCGAATGATGAAAGTAGTTGGACATAAGGATACGAGACATTACGAATTTGACGGGCATAGTCATGGTACCATGAGTTACCCTTCATTTCCAATTTTGATAAAGGAGGTTAGGAGAATTGTGGAAGAGAGAAAAAATAAATAGTTAAAAGAACGGAACAATAAACAAGCGGCTCAATAAATCTATAATTCAAGAATTTTACCAATTCCTTTTTCAATCGCATTTTCATAAATTAATATGGCTGTTGCCATATCGTCCAGGGCAAGGCCGAGGTTAATACAAATAATTCGGTCTTCTTCTTTTTTTCTTCCTGGTTTCTTTCCGGCAGCAATTTCTCCCAGATCAGCATAGGGTAGCGGTGTAGATTTAAAATAACCAGTTTCACGATAATATTCCATCTGGTCCAGATCGTCAGTTGCTATCCAATCTACCTGATGAAGTGCCTCAGTGGACCAATAGGTATCGAAGTCCACCGGACTAGCAAAGGCACCTTCAGCCAGCCAACCCTCCTGAATTATCGACATAGGTTCTTTTAATATCGGGCCACTCGTCACTACCAAATCCAAATTTTCTACCGCTTCTTGTGGCCCTTTTACTATTTCTATTTCGAGTTGGAGTTTATCTTCCATCTCTCTAACAAATTCTATTGCAATTGCTGGATTGATATCATAGGCCTTTACCACCTTAAGATCATAGATACAAGATAACGCTTCCAAATTACTTCTTCCCTGAACACCACAAGCGATAATTCCTAAAGATGCGCTTTCCTTCCGGGCCAAATATCTGGCAGCCACTGCTGTTGCCGCCCCTGTTCTTTGTGCTGTAATCCAGGTAGCATCCATGATACAAATAGGAATCCCGGTGTCAGGATCATTCAATACCAAAAGACCATTGATATAAGGTAGATTTTTGAATTGATTTTTAGGATATCCCGAAATCCACTTCATTCCTGCTGACCCAATACTTGGGATATAAGCAGGCATGGCATGGATAAATGCATCCTTTCTTGTGTGAATTCCAGGCTTCGGAGGCATTTCCACCCGACCGTTTCCTTTTTCTATGAACATAACATCCAACGCATCAATAATCTCAAGCATTGGTAGTCCAACTGATTTTACATCAGACTTATTCAGGTAAAGTAGTTGATTAGAATTCATAATAAATTATTAGCAATAATAGGCTGAACTACTTTCCCCACAGGGCAATCGAGGTTAAGCTTTATTGTTATGTTGAACCTGCCGATGTCATCTGACAGGCTTGTTTCACCATCTGTTGAATCATGATACAGATTCTGAAATTAATTCAGGATGACCCATAAACACATTAACCGGTTAAAACTCGAATGCCCTGGCTTGCCTCATGAAATATTCAGTCACATCAAAATTTCCTATAGTTTGAATCCAAAAATTGATTGGCTTCCTCTTCAGAAAATTTAGCTTTTTCATTGTCCCAATGCAACGTCTTATTTGGGAATCGGCCTGCGATAACTCCCAAAAGGATTGTTTCCGTCAGTCTTGAAGCATAAGAAAACGGAGCGCTACATTCAGCTTTACCCAGGCAAGCATCCACGAATTGATGATAATGCTTTTTACCTTCCGAATCATAATCTCTAACAGGTGCTCCTAAATTAAAGGATTCAATATCCATTTCTTTATATTCTCCATCTACAATCAATTTGGGGAGTTGCTGGAAGTGAGGCAAAAGCATCCTGCCTTTTTCACCAATAAACATAGCACCTTGCCCAGGAAGTTTTTCATTGTTAGGTAATACCAATTCCTTGTGGTCTTTTGGTGCTCCTTTCCCATCATACCAAACCCATTTCAATGTCTTTGCAGTGTATGGAGTTTTAGGAAATTTATAGGTTACAATATTATTTTCCGGAAACCCAAACCCAGTTGGTTTTCTACACTCATTTTTAATTGTTTTTGGCACATCCAATTGCAAGGCATTGTACGGTGTATCAAAGATATGCACACCCATATCTCCCAGTGTTCCACACCCATAGTCCAAAAGTTTTCTCCAATTGCCAGGATGGTAAATTTTATCCTTATACGGTCTTTTTGAAGAAGTCCCTAACCAAAGATTCCAATCTAATTTTTCTGGCACAGGATCACTTCCTGAAGGAACCGGTCCGTCATAACCCCAATTTTTCGGAGACCACGCACGTACGGTATGGACTTTACCAATAATCCCGGATTGAATCAATAAAGTTGCCAATTTATAATCATAAAAAGAATGTACCTGGATGCCCATTTGGGTAACCAATTTTTTTTCTTTGGCCAACTTTTTCATGGCTCTAGCTTCTGTAACATGGTGGGTAAGGGGCTTTTGACAATAAACAGGTTTTCCCATTTCCATAGCCATCATAGATGCTGGTGCATGGGTATGATCAGGTGTTGACACGATGACCGCATCAATAGAGTTTCCAATTTCTTTGAGCATTATTCTATAATCAGAAAAAATCTTTGCATTAGGATGTAGCTTATTTGCTGCTGCCAATCTTTCCGAATCCACATCACAAAGGGCAGTAACAACTACTGAATCATGTGATGAAATAGCCTCCAAATCTGAACCGCCCATTCCACCTACTCCAATATGTGCTGTTCTCAACTTTTCATTCTTAGCCAAAGCCATAACTGATGAAGGCAAAAGTGTTATTGAAGATGATAATAATGCGGCCGCTTTTAAAAATTCTCTTTTTTTCATAATCTAAAAATTTATAACTTTCTAATTTTTATGTTTCTAAACCATAACGGACTGTCATGGTCTTGAAGCCCAATATAGCCTGTTTTAAACTTTCCATAATCTGGGTAGTCATTCCATTTTCCTGCAGCTTTTTTTGCATACCAATCTTCCGACCAGGGTTCAAAAGAAACTACCTTTTTACCATTAAACCAGTATTCTACCTTCTTTTCTGTAAATATTATTCTTGAGGTATTCCACTCACCGGCATGCTTTACATTTTTTTGATTTTCATCAGGCGTGTACATTGCATAATCGGCGGCAGTTTTTTGCCAGGGCTCCAGTTTTGCATTGTTGATATCTTCCCATTTTAGATCGTCTAATAGTTGATATTCCGGGCTAACTCCAGTTGGCGAATCATACCCTTCCTTCAAATGGTAGAAAATACCACTATTTCCACCTTCAGGGATTTTCCATTCTAAATAAAGCTCAAAATTATCAAACTCTTCAATACCATAAATAATGTCACTACCTCCCTTTCTATCAACTTCAAGCCGCGCCTTCGTATCAAAAGTTAATGCGCCTTCTTTAACAACCCACTGTGGCGGCAAAGCGTCACCATTGTAAGCTCTCCAACCATTAGTGCTGGTACCGTCAAATAAATAAATCCATTCCGATTCAATTTCGGTTTGACCTTCAGATTTGGTTTCATTTTTCGCCCCCTTTTTACAGGAGATTATCATCATTATTAATAAAAAAATTGGTATAAAATTTTTCATGCTTTTTTTTAACCAAAAATACTAATAATTGATATTTACCGAATGATAACTGTTGAAAAAATTTTATGCTTATTTAAGTCTATGTTTGGTAATTATATTGGAAATCAAAACTTAAGCTCTCTTTTTATTCTGTAATAATTCAACAAGGATATTTAAGTATTGGTTAATGTTTTTCTTTAGCCATATCATGATATATCTAATTTTTTCTTTAGATAATTTAGTACAGTACATTTACAGGAAATCATAAATAGTTGATCATTCAGATACATGTAAGGAAAATAAGTAAAATTCTATAGCCCAAACTACTAGCTCATCTCAAACGTAGGACTCCTTGGTTTTTGCAAGCTAATTAATTATGCATTTTTTGCAAAGAGTAACTATTGGCTAACTGCTTTGAAATTCCCTGCAACAATTTGTTCCTAATATTTGGATGTATCTCAAATAACTTCTTAGAGGACATAATTATTATCTTCCAAACATTTCAAACTTTCATATTATTGGGATAGACTTTTAGAAATACATCTGATTAAAGAGTGTTGCAATAGCTAAGCCTGACAGTAAAAGAAACATTGAAAGACTAACAAAATCATTGATTTATAATTTTCAAATCATTTTAAAAAGCTCAAAAAAAAATCCTTCAAACACAATATTTGAAGGATTTCTCTATTACAATTCTGAATTAATTAATTCCCCTCACCAATGGCAGGGTTATTTAAATCCCACCATAGGCGTTCAGCATTTAAAACTGCTGGTGTTTCGTCAAGATCAGAAAGTCCCTGGGCCTGATTAGAAGCTCTCCAATTTTCCCTATTTAAATCTCCAGGATCTGGTGTTGGCATCCTACGTGGAAATTTCAAATCAGGACTATCTACATTACCTCTTGCAAGAAGCGATGATCCAAATTTTGGATATCCCGTCCTCATAGCAAGCATCCATCCTTCATCCGGAGATCTATAGAAATTTAAATGTTGTTGAATATACACCATTTCTAAGTCATTCGTACCATCGAATTGTACTTCAGGTGTTAGCAAATATGCATCAATTTCATTGCTATTTACCGACAAATATGGATATGACGTGCCTGAAATTTTAAAGTCTAACTCACCGTTTTCAGCAATCATATTATATGTTTCTATTGAGGCGCGGATACCTTTTGTGTACCAATCCTCAGCATCTCCTGTAGTATATCCTTTCAAAATAAACTCAGCCATCAAATAATACACCTCAGCTCGAGAAATAAATACATCAACATAGGCTCCCAATCCTCTCCCATCACCAAAGTTTTTCCTTGTATTCATCAGTAATCTCTGATTGAACTTTGATATCTGAGTTGCATTAATCCCCACTTCAGCTGGATTTTCAATATAAACGTAATCACCTATATTAGGATCATTTCTATCAACTGGTGCACCTATAAACCTATAACCGAGCATATCTTCACCGTCTTGGGTGGTAAATAATACTTCATTATCATTAATAACGTCAATTACAGGGGGAATATCAGATCCTTCATTAGCAATGGCATCAAGGGTGGCCTGATGATATCCATTTGGCTGATAAAATATTCTCAGTCTTGGATCAATTGTAGTTTTCATAAAATCTACCATTGGTTTGGCAGCCCATAATCTTCCTTTCCAATCCATGTCTGCCCCACCTGTTCCGGTCCATTTATCAGAAATTTTATAGGTAAACTCATCGCCCATATTTTCGAAAATTCTACCATCAGTCACGACTGCATTTATTATTGATTTTGCTTTCTCCAAATTCTGATTTTCCAATCTAAGTGCAATTCTTAATTTTATTGCATTAGCAAGTTTAATCCATTTTTGCCAATCTCCTTCATAAATAAAGTCAGCACTTTTCATATTAACTTCACTATCCTGAACTTGGTCCAAAGCTACTATAGCAGAATTCAGTTCAGATATCCAGCGATCATATAAAGATATCTGATCATCATATATTGGATTTAATAGACCTGAGAACCTTCCCTGAGAAGCCTCGGTATATGGTATAGAACCAAATATATCAGAAACCCTAAGTCCATGATATATCTGTACAATATATGTAAGCGCATCAAGTTTTTTGAAGAAATCTCGTTCTTCATCTGGTTTCAACTCAATCTGCCTCCTAATCTCAACCAGATGTGGTAATATCTCCGTGAAAAATTTTCCATATTTTCCACCCCTGGGTTCCAATGTATTGATATCATTTGCATTCCCGTCATCACCAGATACATATTGTGTCCATTCCATCATCTGGTGATTGTCCCAGTACCATTCACTGCCTCTATAATCGCCCAATGTTTTTTCAACATAAGTGAATATAGCTTCAACCGGAGGATTAATAATTACATCCGGATCGGTATTGATTTCGCTGAAATCCTGATCGCAACTAACAAGGATTCCTATACTTATAAATATTAATATTAGCTTTTTCATGTTTTTCGTTTTTATAAATTAGAAAGTAAGCTTTACAGACATAGTAAATGATCTAACAAAAGGGGCAACTCCTACCTGTAAGCCATTACCGGCTCTGTTATCCGAAATTGCCGGATTGATATTGTCAGGTAAAGAATTATATAAAAATCCCAAGTCTCTTCCTGTGAGAGAAAGACTTGCTGATTTTATGAATCCATCATTTAAAATACTTTTTGGTAAATCATAAGAAAGAGTCACTTCCCTAAGAACCACCCAGTTACTTTCATGTGCTCCCATTAAAGGTGTACCTGTACTGGCTGATGTCCATCTGTATACAAATCCTGAATAATGAGTGGGCTCTACCAAGCCATTATCGTATGCCTGCTGATAGGTCATTCCTCCTACGTCGCTTTGTTTAATGGTTTGGCCATTTCCGTCTTTGAAATTAATAACAGTTCCATCAGGGAAAACACCTTCAGGAATATATCCATCCTGATATTCTTTACCGATATAATTGTTTCCCATACCTTCACTTACCCAGACAATTCCTCCAGTTTTGGCATCCCGATTATTTATTGATGACTCAGTTACACCCTGATGCAATCCATACCTTGATACATCTGAATAAATATCACCTCCAAATGACATATCAAGTAACGCATATAAGTTGAATCCTTTGTATTGTAATCTGGTGTTTACCGAACCGTACCAATCAGGTTGTATATTTCCCATTGTAACCAGTGAATCCAGGTTTTGCCTTCCATTTGGATAGGCAACCGACCAGTTATTTCTTTGAGAAAGTACCCTAATACCTTGATTGGCCGCATTATCGCCAGTATAAGGTTTATAACCTTGGCGCGTGGTTAAATCACCATAATCCCCACCAACGTAAGCATAGGTAGCAGTACCATTACCTGAGTCATTTGGATTTCCGAAAAGAATTTTCTCTGTTACACCTGGATAAAGTTCAATAATTTTGTCCCTGTTATGTGTATATAAAAATCCAATATCCCATGAAAAATTACTGCTTTGTATTGGCACGAAATTAAGAGCCAATTCTATCCCTTGATTCTGAATATTGCCCGCATTGATTAATTGCTTAGTTATTCCACTTTCGCCAGGCACATCAAGAGTAATAATTTGATTAATCGTGTTATCTCTATAATAGGCAATATCTAACCCTGCCCTACCATTCATAAGACGTAAATCAATTCCTGTTTCAAAAGACCTTTTCATTTCAGGCTTGATATTTGGAGATATTGAAGTTAAATTCTCAAACTTATATAGGGCCATAGTTGGCTCTAAATTGAAATTTTGTGCATTAAATCCTGTGGAAAGTGTATAAGGATCAGTGTCATTACCCACAATAGCATATGAAGCACGTAACTTAGCAAATATCGATTCCGGGATTGAAATTGATTCATTCAATACCCACGCCAAACTGGCAGAAGGATAGAAAAATGAGTTTTCGCCGCTTCCATCTGGATATGTTAATGCTGAAGACCAGTCATTTCTACCCGTAATCGAAAGAAATAAAGCTGACTTATAATCAAAATTCATAAAAGCGTAAACAGAATTGATAGTTCTTTGATCACCTATACCACCAGTAGTGAGTGCCGCATCAAAAGAATTTTTTAAATTATACCAATTACGTATCTTAAATCCTCTGGAGGTCTTCCCTCCAGAAGAAGATTCATCAGTACTCCAAGTATTCGCTCCCACAGATACATCAAAATTCAGAGAACTGCTTAATTGTTTTGTGTAAAAAAGCGAAGCACTAAAATTTGACTGAAATTTTGTTCCATGATCAAG